>CAXHHS010000121.1:0-12049 GCA_964015645.1 uncultured bacterium | reverse complement strand
GATGCAATGGAGTCTCGTGGGCTCGGAGATGTGTATAAGAGACAGGTACAGAGTGGCGCAGCGCGGAAGATTCGATAGTCAACTTCCTTACAATTGAACCGGAGGAAGGCGGCGAACCTGCCGGGAAAACCATCGTCAAAGTATTCGTCAATTCCGAATACATTCTTGCCGCCATACGTTGTTTTGATGATGATCCCAATGGCATCGTATCGTTTTCCAAAGCGCGTGATTCCGAGTTGGAAAACGAAGACCATGTTCTACTCGTGTTCGATACTTTCCAGGATGGCCGCTCCGGTTATGTGTTTGCCGTAAACCCCGATGGCTCGCGCTTCGACGGCCTGGTGGTCGAAAAAGGCGAAGACGTCAACAGCGATTGGGATACGATTTGGGAAGCAAAAACATCGAAGGATGAAGACGGCTGGTACGCCGAAATTCGCATCCCCATCAAAAGCATCGCATTTAAAAGAGGCCTGGAAAGCTGGGGCTTTAATGTGCAGCGCAACGTGCAGCGACTGCAAGAGATCAGCCGTTGGTCTGCCGTTAGCCGCGATTTCGAAATTTACCAGACCAGCCGCGCCGGGCTGCTGGAAAATTTACCGGCGAATTTTAATTACGGTCTCGGCTTAAGTGTCACTCCGTCAACGGTCGGCAGGGCACGCACTACTTCTCCCGATGACACCGAATACGATTTTGAACCCAGCCTGGATATCACCCAAAGGTTGGGGCCGAATCTGTTGGGGCAACTAACGATTAATACCGATTTCGCGGAAACGGAAGTTGATGTCCGACAAATCAATTTAACCCGCTTCGATCTTTTTTTCCCGGAAAAACGCAGCTTCTTTTTAGAAGGCGCGGATATTTACGAATTTGGCGCCGCCCTGGATGAAGATACCTTTATTCCGTTCCACAGCCGGCGCATTGGCCTGTTGGGGCTGGCAGAAGATGACCAATCAGAAGTTCCCATCAACGCCGGCGGTAAAATAAACGGGCGGGTGGGCAATACCAATATCGGCGCGCTGGTGGTAAATACCCGCAAAGCCGATAACCTGCAAGTAGGAGACGTGGATGAAGATTCCACGATCAATATCGATCAAACGACTATGGCCGCCATCCGAATCAACCAAAACGTTCTGGAAGAATCCTCCATTGGCGTCATCGGAACCTTCGGCGATCAATTAAACCGCTCCGATAGCTGGATGGCCGGGGTCGATTTTACCTACCGCACTTCCAATTTTTTGGATGAAAAGAATTTGCTCTTTAGTATTTGGGGATTGCGCAATAATCGCGAAGATTTGGAAGGCGATAAAAATGCCTACGGGTTTCGGCTGGAATATCCCAATGATTTGCTTGATTTCAGTTTGACGAGTATTCGCCTCGGCGACGGTTTCGCCCCTTCGTTGAGTTTTGTGCCTCGCAATGACTATCATCTTTGGGATCTTTCTGTAGAATATCGCCCCCGGCCAGCCTGGGAATGGCTGCGCCTGACGACGTATGAAATAGCTTTCACATTATATAACGAAAGAGATAATTCCGAATGGGAAAGTTATGAAGGCTCTCTCAGGGCAATCGATTGGTTACTGGAAAGCGGCGATAGTTTTAATGGCGGCATAACGCTCCAGGGAGACCGGCCGGAAGAAATTTTCGAAGTATCCGGCGATGTGGATATTCCCCCCGACTCTTATGAATGGGTGCGCTTTTTTGCGGAAGGAATTACCGCCCAAAAACGCAAAGTCAGCGCCGCAGCCAAATGGGAATTCGGTGATTATTACAATGGCGACTTGAGCACCATTGAGGCCAGCTTAGCCATTAAACCCTCTGCTTTTTTTACCCTGGAACTTACCGGGGAACGCAGCACCGGCACAATGCAAGGCCTACCCGATGATGTTGAAGAAGAGGACCTGGAAGGTATAGAACTACTTCCTCGAGATTTCACCGAGGAATTGTTCGGCGCCCGGGTGTTATTAAACTTCACTGCCGATCTCCAATTCAGCAGCCTTACCCAATACGATACTCAAAGCAAGGAACTCGGCACCAACAACAAATTGCGCTGGACTTTTCATCCCCTCGGCGAAATTTTCATTGTTTACAATCACAACATCGTTCGAAGATCAACCGATGGGCGCAATCGCTGGGAATTTATTTCCAACGAATTGCCGATCAAAATTCAATACGCCTGGCGGTTCTAACATTGGATTGATGGAATGTTGGACTGGAGTAATGGAGTTTTGGAGTAATGGAAATTTTGAAGTTCCCCCTTCAAAGGGGGAATTTGAAGAAGTTGTTCTAACTTGTATATTTTTAACTGGTTAACGCTGCTCCGGGTGGCGCGGCGTTATACAACGCAGTCTAACTAAAAAGAGGAGGCTTTATTATGATGCGTTGGTTAATTCAGTCGAGCTTGAAGTTGCGGCTCGTCGTAGTAGCTGTCGCTGCGTTTCTGATGATTTTCGGTTTTACGCAGCTTAGTCAGATGCCAGTGGACGTTTTACCGGAGTTTAAACGGCCGTCTGTGGAGCTCCAAACTGAATCCCTGGGGCTTTCTGCCGAGGAGGTGGAAGCGTTTGTTACCACTCCCCTGGAAGCGGATATGTTCAATGGAACACCCTGGGCGGTTGAAATGCGCTCCAAGACGATTCCCGGTTTGTCATCTATCGTGATGTTGTTTGACCGGGAAACCGACGTCTTTAGCGCTCGGCAGGTGGTGCAAGAGCGCATGACCGAGATATTTGCCCTGCCAAATGTATCGCAGCCGACCACCATGGTCAATCCTGTATCTGCTTCTGGGCGCATTATGGAAATCGGTATGACGTCCAGCGAGGTGTCGCTCATCGATATGTCTGTCCTGGCGCGCTGGACGATCTTGCCGCGGTTGCAGGGCGTTCCCGGCGTCGCTAATATATCCATCTGGGGTGAACGCCAGCGGCAATTGCAGGTGCTGGTGGATCCGGAAAGATTAAAAAGCGAAGGCCTGACGCTACATCAAATTATAACAACGACCGGAAATGCGTTGTGGTCATCGCCCTTATCCTATTTGGAAGCGTCGACTCCCGGTACCGGCGGCTGGATAGAAACACCAAACCAGCGCCTGATGGTACAGCATCGTATGCCCATTCAAACGGCGGAAGAATTGGCCATGATTAATATTGAGGGCGTCCCTTCCAAACGGTTAGGAGATGTGGCACAGGTGGTGGAGGATCATCCGCCGCTGATTGGCGATGCCTTTATCGATGAAGCATCTTCCCTCATGCTGGTAGTCGAGAAATTCCCCTGGGCCAATACCCAGGATGTTACCCGGGATGTAGAAGCGGCTTTGGTGGACCTCAAGCCCGGTCTGAAAGGTATCAAAATGGATCCCACTCTCTATCGCCCGGCAACCTATATCAATATGGCGGAAAACAATTTCTCCATGGCCCTGACCATTGGTCTTGTTCTGGTAGTTGTTGCGCTGTTTGCCTTTTTTATGAACTGGCGCGTGGCGCTGATTGGTGCGGTGGCAATTATAGGGTCTTTATTGGCGGCAGAAACTGTGCTTTATTTGCAGGGCGTCAGGATGAATATGATGATCCTGGCAGGTTTGGTGATGGCGCTCGGCATTATCATTGATAACGCCATTGTAGATATGAATAACATAATACGGCGCTTACGCGAAGCAAATGAAACGGGCAGCGCTGAGTCATCAACGAATATTATATTTGAAGCCGTTTTCGAATCCCGCCGTACACTTTTATTTGCAGCCGTCATTATGGCGCTGGCGGTATTTCCGGCGCTGGTGTTGCAAGGGGTTACCGGTGAGTTTTTTACACCGTTGGCAACCACCTATTTATTGGCATTCGCAGCCTCCCTGGTGGTCGCAATGACAATTACCCCGGCATTTAGCTACTATTTATTGCGAAATACTGCGTCCGGTTCAGGCGAGTCCCCCTTGCTTGGAGCGTTGAGGGGGCTCTATAATGCCCTCTTTGGGTGGGCTGCTGCTGTACCGCGGACCGCATTTATCGTTGTTGTGGTTTTAGCTGTCGTTGGTGCAGGGGTTATGCTGATGTTGCGCCAGGAATCACTGCTTCCGGATTTTAAAGAAACGGATTTAGTGATCAGAATGAAAGGCGAAAACGGCGCTTCTCATGCTGCTATGAGCCAATTGGCTACCAATGCCAGCACAGAATTGGGCAGAATTTCCGGCGTGCAAAACGTCACCGCTCATATCGGAAGAGCCATCCTGTCCGACAGGCGAACGAATATTGACCGGGGAGAACTGTGGGTAAGTGTCGATCCGGCTGCCAATTATGATGAAACCGTGGCAGCGGTAAAAAAAGCAGCCGCTAATCTACCCGGTTTGTTGCCCGAGGTTCGAACGAATATGATTTCCCAGGTTCGCAATGAACTTTCCGGCAGCGAAGATCAATTGGTAGTGCGTGTATATGGTGAAAACATGGACATTATTCGTGACAAAGCGGATGAAGTTCAGAGAGCCATTAAACGGGTCAATGGTATCTCTAATCCTACCGTTCAGTATCCCGAAGAAATGCCCACCGTAGAAATTCAGGTTGATGTTGAAAAAGCAAAACGCTACAACCTCAAACCGGGTGATGTACGGCGTGCGGCGACAACGCTGGTTTCCGGGCTGGAGGCCGGCAGTCTGTTTGAAGCACAAAAAGTATTTGATGTCATGATTTGGGGAACGCCGGAAACCCGTAACAGTGTTGAGAGCGTCAAAAATATTCTGGTCGACACGCCGACTGGCAGTCATGTACGATTGGGCGAAGTAGCGGACGTCAAAATCGTTCAAGCACCGATTGCTTTCTACCGTGATGGTGCAATGCGGCGGATGGACATCACAGCATCCGTCACTGGGCGTGATATTGATGCCATTGGTGCGGACCTCGAAACAGCCATTCAACGAATCGGTTTCCCACTGGAATATCGCGCGGAAGTATTGGGCGAATATGCCGAGCGCCAGGCCGCCAAACAACAGGCAATGGCCTTTGCTATTGCAGCAGCGATCGGCATTTTTCTTCTGTTCCAGGCCTTTTTTAGAAACTGGCGCATGGCGACGGCCGCATTTTTCACCCTGCCAATGGCCCTGACCGGCGGCGCTATCGCCGCATTCATAACCGGTGGCGGTGCCGTTTCTATTGGCTCCATGATCGGGTTCTTTGCCATTTTGGGTATTGCCGTTCAAAATACCATATCACTGGTAGGCCGCTATCAACAACTCGGTGATAATCCTGATAGCGACGCCATCAAACGGATTACCAATGATCAATCTTCCTCCATTCTAATGACAGCGGTTGCTACTGCAGTTGCCTTCCTGCCGATGGCATTTTTTGGCAACGTTGCCGGACTGGAAATCTTTAACCCGATGGCCATTGTTGTAATCGGCGGCCTGATAACCTCCACGTTGTACAGCCTGATGGGCGTACCGGCAATTTATGCGATGTTTGTTGAACATGTTGAGGAAGAAGTGCTGGTAGAAGCAGAAGCGATTGCTTAATGCCATCTGGCTTCCAATTATCGACGAGATTAATTTTTTGACAGGATGTCCAGGGTGAACCAGATTTTATAATGTGAAAAACAAACTTATCCTGTTTATCCCGTTAGCCCTGTCTAAAAAATAGGAGGAAATATAAATGCAGTATATACATAAATGGATGATAGTAATAGCGCTGGTGTTTGCCGGACTGCTGTTAGCCGGATGTCATCATGCGGATCATGGGCATCACATGGAGCATCCTTCTCATGTGGAGCACATTGATGGCACTGATCTTAACAAGGTGACTTTCACCGAAATGGCGATAAAACGAACCGATGTCCTGACGGACGAGGTTCGCGAGCAAAAAGTATCTCGCCATTCTTCTCCGCGGAAAGTGGTTCCCTACTCTTCAATTTGGTACGATTCGCACGGGGATGTCTGGGTATACACCGTTCCCGAGCCGCGAACCTTTATTCGCCATAAAATCGATATCGACTATATCGAAGGTAATACGGTTGTTCTGAACGATGGTCCGCCAACCGGTACTATCGTCGCATCACAAGGTGTTGCGGAGATTTATGGCTCTGAGTTTGAGGTTGGGCATTAAAAAAGGATGCTTATGTATTTGTGAATTAAGAACTTATGTAATAGTAAAAATGACATCTCAAGCTCCCTTCTCCTGTCAGGAGAAGGGCCGGGGATGAGGTTAAAGAGAGTTAGAAATATGTATTGATTTTTTTGAATTTTCAATCATTCTTGACCTCACCCCAAACCCCTATCCTACAAGGCGAGGGGCTTAAAAGGGATTTTTTAAAACAGATATTTTGAAATGAAAAATAAAAACTACGGAGGTACCTAAAATGATGCGATGGATCGTTGGTGCGAGCCTGAAATTCCGTTACCTGGTGGTGGCAATGGCCATCGGAATGGTGTATTTCGGGGTCGAACAACTTCGCAAAGTGCCGGTGGATGTATTCCCGGAATTTGCCCCGCCAATGGTTGAGGTGCAGACGCCCTGCCTGGGGCTTTCTCCCGAGGAAGTAGAAACGCTGATCACCATTCCATTGGAACAGGCCTATGCCGGGATACCGAATATGACCACAGTTCGGTCAAAATCAGTGCCCGATTTATCAGCAATTAAAATGTACTTTGAAACCGGAACCGACCTGCTGTTAGCGCGGCAGATGGTTCAGGAGCGCACTTCGGTGGTATCGCCAACTCTGCCGAGTTGGTCCAGCCCCCCCAAACTGCTGCCGCCCTTGAGCGCCACCAGCCGGATGCTGAAAATCGGTATTACTTCCGATAAATTATCGGTTATCGATCTGTCCATGATCAGCTATTGGACCATCCGGCAGCGGATATTACAGGTGCCTGGTGTGGCCAATGTCGCCATCTGGGGCGAGCGAATTGAAATGCTGCAAGTCAATGTCATTCCGGAAAAAATGAAACAGCATAAAATTACGCTCCAGCATGTCATGGAAACAACTGCTGATGCTCTGGATGTCGGTTTATTCCAATTTTCTCCGGGACATCATATCGACAGCGGCGGCTGGATAGAAACTGCCGATCAGCGGTTGCAGGTCCGGCATGTTCTTCCCCTGATAGTAGACAAAGACGAGGTGACGGCGGATGGACTGGCCAATATGCCGTTGGCAGTTCGCAATGGCCGACAATTATTCTTAAAAGATGTTGCTGAGGTAGTGGTAGGCCATCAGCCGATGATTGGCGACGCTATAATTGAGGAAGAAATCGGCATTCTGCTGATCGTTGAAAAATTTCCCTGGGGCAATACCCTGCAGGTAACCCAGGGGGTGGAAGAAGCTTTAGACGCCTTAAGGCCCGGCCTGCCGGATTTGGTAATTGACCATGAAATTTTCCGGCCGGCTACTTTTATCGAAATGTCCATTGACAATCTCACCACGTCACTGATCTTCGCCAGTATCCTGGTAATTCTGGTGTTGTTTGCCTTTCTATATGAGTGGCGCACCGCCTTAATTAGCTGTGTAGCCATTCCGCTGTCGCTGTTGGGCGGTGGATTAGTGCTCTACTGGCAGGGAACGATCATTAACACGATGGTGCTGGCGGGATTCATTATCGCCCTCGGAGCAGTGGTGGACGATGCGATCGTGGGTGTGGAAAACATCGTGCGTCGTCTACGGGATGCCCGCAAATCCGGTGAAAAGTTTTCGGTAGGAAAGATCGTTATGGAGGGCACCTTCGAGGTGCGCCATGCGATCATTTTCTCGACACTGATCGAAGTGGCAGCACTAGTGCCGGTCTTCGTGATGGAAGGTCTTTCCGGGGCATTCTTCAAGCCGCTGGCATTTTCCTATTGTATCGCGATTGCCGTGTCAACCGTGGTGGCGTTAACAGTCACCCCGGCAATGAGCTATATTCTCTTGCGCAATGTGCCGCTTGAGAAACGTGAATCTCCGCTGATCAGATTTCTTCACCGTATTTATGATAGAATCCTGGACGGCATTCTTCAGAGGCCAAAACCTGCCTATGCTATGGTTGCAGTCGTTTTTCTGGCCGGTATTTTGGTTTGGCCGCAGTTGGGGCAGTCACTGCTGCCGTCTTTCAAAGAAAGAGACTTCCTGATGCACTGGTTAACCAAACCGGGAACCTCCTGGCCGGAGATGAACCGCATTACCATTCAAGGCAGCAAGGAGCTGAGTGAAATACCCGGGGTGCGCAACTTTGGCGCCCATATCGGCCAGGCGTTGATCATGGATGAAGTCGTCGGAATGTATTTCGGTGAAAACTGGGTCAGTGTTGACCCCGCGGTGCCATATGACGAGACCGTGAACCGAATACAAACCACCATTGATGGGTATCCGGGGCTCTTCCGGGATGTACTGACCTACCTGAAAGAGCGAATACGGGAGGTACTCACGGGAACGTCCGACGCCATTGTTATCCGGATTTATGGTAATGACCTGGATGTTCTCCACGAGAAAGGAAGCGAGGTGCGGGAAGCCCTGGAGAATATAGAGGGTGTTATTGACTTGCATGTGGAAGTGGTTGAGAATATCCCGCAAATTGATATAGAGGTCGATCTGGTAAAGGCACAGCGTTACGGCCTTAAACCGGGCGACGTTCGGCGGATGGCCACCACCATGATTGCCGGCATCGAAGCCGGGGATATTCACAACGCCCAGCGCACCTACGATGTCAATGTCTGGAGTGTACATGCGGCCCGCAATAGTTTAACGGATGTTCAGGAAATGTTGATCGATGTGCCCGGCGGCGGCCATGTGGAATTGCAGGATGTTGCCGATGTGCGCGTTGTGGCGTCTCCCAATGTCATCAAACATGAAAATCTCAAACGCCGGATTGATGTCAGCGCCAATGCTCGCGGCCGGGATCTTGGATCTGTTTATGCCGATGTGGTCGAAGCGCTTGGAACCGTCGAATTCCCGCAAGAATATTACCCGACGCTGTTAGGTGAATATACCGAACGTCAAAAAGCAGCGAATAAGATGCTGCTCTTCGCCCTCTTTGCCGGAATCGCGATATTCTTATTGCTGCACACCTCCTTCAGGAGTGGCCGCCTGGCAACCCTGGCTTTTATACTTTTGCCTTCTGCCCTGGTCGGCGGGGTACTGGCGGCGTACATAGGCAGCGGCGTCATTTCACTTGGATCAATGGTTGGATTCCTCACCATCCTGGGAATTGCCGCCCGTAACGGTATTCTGATGATCAACCACTTCCAGCATCTGGAAGAAAAAGAAGGCATGACCTTCGGTTTGGAACTCGTTCGTCGCGGCGCTAAGGAACGTCTGGCGCCAATCCTGATGACCGCTACCACTACCGGGCTGGCGCTTATGCCCCTGGTGATAGCCGGTGATATTCCAGGTCACGAGATCGAGCTTCCATTAGCCGTAGTGGTTTTAGGCGGGCTGGTGACTTCCACGCTGCTCAACCTGTTTATTATTCCCCCGCTCTACCTTGTTTTTGGTAAAAGCGCTGCGGAAAAAGCAGCTATACAAGGGGTTTAATACTGCTAGTGTTGCGCGGCAAAAAATGATTTTTCGTTTGAAAGTTTATTCGGTCTTCGACTTCGCTCAGACTGACACGTCATGGTGAGCGGAGTCGAACCATAAACCGGTTAACCACCTCTGCCGCGAAGTACTACTAATTTAGTTAAAAAATTGAATGGCTATAAGTTTTGCCAAATGAACCACTAACTCGAAGGAGTTTACATGCGGATACCTGGTCATCATCGTTGCTTCATCCCTCGCCCCGTGGAGGCGCTGCTGTGTGTGATTGTGGCGTGCGGCGTCCTCGCCAGTTGCTCGAACAATCTCTCTGAGACCGACGTTCTGTCGAAGCTGCAGGCGGCTGGCTTGACGGTGGAGAAGTTAGACGAATCGATTCTGACCCATAAGCAACGTCAGCGGATCGAGTCTGAGCCAGAAACGATCTTATCGGTTCGCGTGTCTGACGCCGCTGGGAACAGCCAGAACATGACGCTGGTCGGCTTCGGTCACGACTTCCATGCGAAACACGCAAAGGGGGAAGGAATCCCTGGTTTCGTCATTCGGAACTGGCTCTTCGCCGGGGAAGTCACGGCGCCGCAGATTCAGAGCCAGATCGAAAGTGCGCTGCAATAGAGCGGGGCCGCCACTTGTCTCTCACTGCCTAACCAGCGGTCTGATAATGCAGGAAGAAATTGATGAACTGGTAGTTATGATGAGCTGAAATTAAACTGGTATAAGGTATTGGGTATAAATAATTGTTTTTCCTATACCTTATATCTTGATTTCCTCAACTCTTTACTTTAAGGGAATGAGATAAAAAGTTTTATTTATTAATAAATTTGATCAAGATTATCTCACCCCCTAAACAAACACTATTTACCCATTTACATCAAAGAAATCTCATTCTTTAAACGGGTATAGTATTTATGGATTACAAATGTAGGTGGCACTACATACAGGCTGAGTAATTTGGCAAACCGGATGGGAGCACCAAACAGCCTGAATCTTAAAAAAGACCGGAGGTTATAAAAATGAATAAGGATATTAATGAAACAAACCGGCAGCTTTTGAGGGGTTGCCATTATGCTCGCAGCATCCTTTTGTATGCCTGGGCGCTTTTTTTTACGTTGCCTCTATTGATTTTCCCAATACAGGGGCAAACAGATGAATCATCCGCGCTAAAATTTTCCGGGGATTTCCGGCTGCGCTATGAAAATACTAACAACCTGCAAATGGTGACCTCTACTCCCGATCTTAACAACAGCGTACGGCAGCGAGAAGTAGTACGGTTCCGAGCCGGGGTAACAAAAAAAATTAACGGGTTGCTCAACTTCGGCGCACGCCTGGCAACCGGTTCTAGTAACGATCCCAATACCGCGGATGTCACTTTAGGTAGTTTTGTGAACGATCTGGAGGTCAGCCTGGATCGCCTTTACCTGGAACTTAAATACCAGGACCTATTTCTCGCTGGCGGTAAATTCTCAAATCCGTTCCTAAGAACCGACCTGGTTTGGGATGGAGATGTAAATCCCCAGGGGGTTGCAGCGAGCTATACCGTTTCCGGGGGGCAGGTTATTCCCAAATTTATTGGCGCCTATTCTATTGTCGATGAGCAAACAACTGATCGTGATAGCTACATGGTGGGCGGCCAGGCGCAGTTTGCCATTAAACCCGCTGATTCGGATTTTAGCCTCACTTTAGCCGGCGGGTACTACGATTACACCATCAATAGTTTAAGTAATGCCGATGGCGGCGATATCCGCAGCAACTTCCTGGATTCCACAGGCAAAGCATATCTTTCGGATTTCGATTTGCTGGATTTCATTGCAGTAATTGATTACCGGGGATTTGGTACACCGGTTCGTTTCGTGGGTGATTTTGTGAAAAACAACGGCGCAGAAGTAGATGAGGATAGCGGTTTTATGTTCGATCTTTTTGTCGGGCAGGCTTCGAAAATAAATGATTGGCGAATTCGCTATGGATATTCCCAAACCGATACCGATGCTATATTCGCCGCCTTTTCAAATGATAATACCACCATTCCGAGCAATTACCAACAGCATACTGTCACCTTTGATTACGTTCCTTTAGCCAATACAGTGCTCAATTTGACCTGGTATCTTCATCGCTTAAATAATGTGGCAGATGGCGTTGATAATGAATTTATTTCACGCCTTCGGTTGAATGCGATAGTAAAATTTTAACATAATTCCCTTTATACAAGGAGGTTTGCCTGGCCTGCCTGTTTCGAGATCGCAGGTAGACGTAAAAAAGGGAATGCGCAGACCTGCCCGCCACCTGCTACCCCCCGGCGGCCTGGCCGGCAGGGATCGGAGCCGGGCGGTTGATTTTTCGACCACGCACTCATGCTGTCTTTCCGAACGCGGCTCCGGAATCGCTCTCAACCGCCCAAATTCCGTCTGCGTTTTAATTTCAAATGAATTCCCCTCCTTCCCCAGATAAAGAGGAGATCGGTTTATAACCTAACCCTGTTGGAGAGGAGGGGAATTTTTTATTTACCTAAATTTTACAAAACAATGATCTAATCGCTGTCTCTTATACACATCTCCGAGCCCACGAGACTCCATTGCATCTC
>CAXHHS010000120.1:0-12102 GCA_964015645.1 uncultured bacterium | reverse complement strand
ATAGAATTTGGCGCGCCGGAGATACTAAAATCATTGTCATCCGCGCTAATCGAGGTAATCGTTACCTCGCTGCCAGTGTTGGTCAATTCGATTTCCTGGGAAGCGGTTTGGCCGACGATTACGACGCCAAAATCAACCGAAGCCGGAGATGCTGACAACACGCCCGGCACAAAGCCGTTTCCTTGCACCGGGATTGTCAAAATTACCTGGGCGGCAAGTGTGCCGTTGTCATAATCGATGGTGACTGTAGCGGATGTTTGGCCGCCGGAAGAGGGTTGATAATTTACATCAAATGTTGCCGAACCATTTTCCCCGATAGTAGCAGGTGCGCCGGTAATACTGAAGTCGTTGTGATCGACCGTAATCGAAGTAATAGTGACACCTGAGCCATTGTTACTTAATTCCACCTCCCGGGACGTGGATTCGCCAATAGGCACATCGCCAAAATTAATAGAGGAAGGAGATGCAGACAATATCCCTGGCGCAAATCCGCTTCCCTGAACCGGAATTTCCAAAATAACCTGGGCTGTTTCGCCGTTATCATAATCAACCGTGGCGGTGGCTGATGTCTGGCCATTAGAAGATGGTGTATAGTTGACGCCAAATGTTGCTGAGCCGTTTTCTCCGACGGAAGCAGGCGCACCGGAAATACTAAAATCGTTGTCATCAATAGTGATTGAATTAATCGTTACACCGCTGCCGTTGTTGGTTAATTCGACTTCCTGGGAAGCGGTTTCGCCAACGGCCACTATACCAAAATCGATAGCGGATGGGGAGGCAGACAACGCACCGGGCACAAAACCATTTCCCTGCGCCGGGATTTCCAAAATAACTTGAGTGCCGTTATCATAATCGATGGTAACAGTAGCGGACGCAGCACCATTAGCGGAGGGAGAATAATTTACATCAAAGTTTGCTGAACCGTCTTCTCCGATGGAGCCGGGCGCACCGCTTATATCGAAGTCGGGGTGATCGACCGTGATTGAATTAATTGTCACTTCCGAGCCAACGTTGGTGAGTTCGACCTGTTGGGAAACAGATGTGCCAACAACAACATCACCGAAGTCGATAGATTCCGGAGAGGCAGATAGCACACCGGGAATCGGTACAAAACCGGTTCCACTCAGCGGAATTGTCAAGATGATTGCTGCTTTAGTGCCGCTATTATCGTAATCAACGGTTACAGTAGCGGATACTTCGCCTTCTGCCGATGGCTGGAAGGTTACATTAAATGTTGCCGAAGCATTATCTCCAATCGCTTCCGGTGCGTTCGAAATATCGAAATCGGAATGATCCGCTGATATGGAGTTGATGGTTACAGCACTGCCGGAGTTGGTTAATTCAATTTGTTGCGTCACCGATTCGCCAACGATCACCTCACCAAAATCAACGGAGTTTGGAGAAGCAGATAAAAATCCCGGGTTGCCTCCGGAGCGTTGCGGCAGGGCAAGATCATCCATATACCAACTGCTGCCGGATTCCGATCCGTTGGGGAATTTATAATTCCAGCCGACTTGCACCAGGGTTCCGGCATAATCGGAGAGATCGAACGTCTCGTACTGCCATTGGTTACTGGCGTTGCTCAAGGTACCGATAACATCAAAACTATTGCCGCCATCCTGGCTAACCAGAACGTCAATTTCGTCATCACCGCCGGAAGTGCCTTTGTGGTAAAAGCTCATTTCCTGGGGATTGTTGCTCAAATCCAGAAAGGCAGTCCATAAAAAGGTGTCATCGTTTCCGGAAACACCGCTTTGCCAATATCCCTGCGTTCCCCAATGGTGATTAATGTCGGTAAAACCGATATTCGATTGGCTGTAAGTAAATCCATAGCTGTTTGGGTTTGTCCAGGAATTCGGATCAGCTTCAAAATCGATTACCCAGGAACTTTGTGCCACCGCTTGCAGCGTTAAAACTACCAGATCCGGGGAAGACGCGCCGTTGTGCACAAATTCCACCCATCCGGTATGGTCGCCCTCGCTTTCCGGGACCCAATCCACTTGAACGCTATCCTTCTGACCGGGAGCGAGCGTCAAGCTGTTGGTGGGAGAGGAAATTTGACCGGAGCTAAAATTGATGCCGGTTATATTCAAATCCGTTCCGCCGATGTTCTCGACCGGTATATAAATGCTGCCGGTTCCGTTTACAGGCACCAGGCTGTTTGTTTGACTTATATTAACCGTGTCCAGCGAAGTGCTAAATACCGGCTCAGCGGTTCCGAATACTTCCAAATCATCAATGCACCACCAAAAGCTCCAATCACCGGTATAATTCCAGCGGATTAAAACCTCTGATTTTCCGGCGGCAATATCCGTAATGTCGATGCTGACGAATTCAGGGTTTTCGGTATCCTCTTCCGCCCAGCGGCCAATCGAGGTCCAGCTTTCTCCGTTATCGCCGCTGACAAAAAGCTCGCCGGCGGAAAACCCATCTTCTTCGAACAGGTGTTCAAATTCAATGCGAACATTGTTGATGCCGGACATATCCATCACCGGGCTGATTAAATCGCTGTCTTCCAATAATTCGTTATCGCCAAACCAATCGCTATCGAAAATAGCAAACCCGTTGAAGGCCGTCGTAGAGAAAAAATCTACTTCGTTGGGATTCTCAAACATCCAGACTTCATCGTTACCGGCGTGATCAATTATACTCCAACCCTCCGGCAATTCCCCGCTGGAAAAGTCTTCCGATAAAAAAGTGGTCATTTTCAATTCATCTGGCGTTTTACGGGCGTTCCTGTTGGGATTTCGATCAAAAAATCTTTTGATGAAATCGAATTCAACCTCAGATAATTTTACGCCTTTACGGTAGTCTCGCAGTAATTTCTTGATTTCTGTTTTACTGGTTTGCGGCGCAGTCTCTTTCTGTGCACGTTGCGCTAATGAGATGTAGCTCAAAAGCAATAGTATTCCATAAATTGAAAGCTTTCGAATAAATCGAACCATCTTTACCTCCTTGTTTCGGTACGAATCCCTTCTCTGCCAATATGTGATGGGGGAGAGAATATCTATTACAAATTAGTTTTCATTTGCCGGTACGTAGTACGTGATACGTGTTTTTTAGCAATGAAGCACACGTACCACGCATCACGCAATATGTTCTTTTATCTACCAAAGATCAATTTTCGGGATTGCCGGAAGCGACCCGCTTCAATTTTTAAATATATAAACTGCTACCAACTTTTATTCCGTGATGATTGTTACCATTCCACAGTACCGGTTTGTAACCGGTGGGTTGTATAAGCTCTTTTTCCACATCATTTGTGAAGGTTTTTATTGGAAGGGTTGTGAACAAACATAAAATCAAAACACAGCGGATAAAATGCCGCAGGCAGGCGCATTCCTGCATTCAGTTCCTCCTTGATGATCAAAACGTCCCTTTTAAAACATCTTAAAATGAAAGAACCAATCTAAAACCAGCAATTGGATAACGCGTGATCAGATGCACAAAATTTATCGGTAGGTTAGTTGTGGTATAAGCTTGAAGCAGTTAAGGATTTTTAGAGAAGTTGGGTATTTTTAGCTTGGGTTGTCTGTCAGTGCTTAAAAAAATCGGTTCTATATGAGTTGGGTGGGTTGACTGATCGCATTCGCACAGTGCCACCTGATCATGGTTATAAAAGTTTCGGTTTTTTTGTATCCCCGGGCGTTGCGTTTCATGGTTTGTACTTTGCTATTAAAGCCCTCCAGGATGGCGTTATTAATGTTACTTCGGAAATGTTGAATAATGCCGTCAAAGGATTTTTCAAAGGTTTTCGCCAGGGTCGTTGTCGCTTTGAATTTTAGTTCTTTGAGTTGCTCAATCCAAAAAGACAGGAAGGCAGCTGCTTCCTCGGGTTGATCATGTTTCCAGAGAATAGCGAAATCATTTTTCAATGTATATAACTGATGGAATCGGGGATATTCGTCTAAGAGAGTTTCTAATTCACCTTGTTGGTCTTCATTCAGTTGTGGGTAGGGTTTGAGGAACAGCCATTTGTTGAATTTTCGATCGGCTTGACGCCCTAAGCTCTTGCGGCAGCTATCCATGGCTTTTTGAACGAGTTGGCTGACATGGAATTTATCAAAAGTGATATTGGCATTGATAAAATTGATTTTGGCACCAGCCTGAAACGCAGGAGAAAAATCGATGCTGACATCAGTGATATTTTCTTTGTTAAGCCCTTGTTCTTCAGCAACTTGTGCAAATTGGGTGACGGTCTCGGCGCTTTTGCCTTCCTCCACCCAAAGTAAATCACCGGTTTCTAAATTCAGAAAAATGCTGACATAATTATGGCCTTTTTTCTTGGAGGTCTCATCAAAAGCGATTTGTTTAACTTTACTCAGGTCTTTGGGCATGGCAGTCTCTTTTTTGCTGTAATAGGCAACTAAATTCCAGAGTCTTTGAGAATATACATCTAATTGTCGGGCAACTTTTGCCACACAACCGTAAAGTTTAATCAGCTCGATGGCAAAGGCTTCAAAAAGCAGGGTAAAACCGCTTTTGCTTCTGGCCCAGGGAACCTCTAAAGTCTTGGTAGAACCATCTGCGTATCTGAATTTGGGAACCTCACAATGAACATTAACATGATTGCATTCATGTAGAACAACCTCCCGGAGATTTATCCATAGCGTATCTACAGCGCTTGATGACCATTAGATCTTTAGCTTGGCTTCAAATTTGGCTTAAAACCTCCGGGAGGTTTATAAATATGCACGTGTAAAATTCCCCTTTCAAATCAGGAGATAAAAAATGATTGCTGAAAAAACTCTCACGCACGAATTCCTCATAAAACTGGAACAGCAAGAAGCAGCTTGTTTTAGCGAACACTTCCAACGGGTTCCTCACAAATTGGCTGAATGGCTGGGCATACGCCTGATCAACAATAATGGATATAAAGCCTTAATGGCTGCCGGTATAAACGTTCTGGCCTTCAACCGGGTTATTGGTTTGGGTTTGGAAAACCCCGTTAGGGAAAAAGAGGTTGACGACATCATCGCATTTTATAAAGATGCCGGAATTAATCGTTTTTTTGTGCAGCCCGGCCCGCAGGCACAACTGCCGTTTTTGCCGGAAATGCTGCGCGAAAAGGGATTTCGGCATCACAACAACTGGGTTAAGCTGTTTCGCAGAATCGATAGTCCTATGGCTGAAAGCGGGGCATTACAAATACGGCAAATTGGTGTCGAACAGGCGGATATATTTGCCAATGTCATCATCCGGTCATTCGAATGGCCGGATGAATTGCAGCAAATTATTGCCCTTCCGGTAGGGCGCCCCGGCTGGCAGCATTATCTTGCCTATGATGAAGAAAAACCGGTAGCCTGCGCAGCATTATACATCAATGGAGATTACGCTTCCCTCGCATTTGCCGCTACATTGCCGGAATATCGCAAAATGGGGGCACAATCAGCGCTGATTGCCAGGCGCTTTAACGATGCCGCTCAACTCGGCTGCCGCTGGATGATTACGGAAACAGCGGAAGAAACCCCGGAAAGGCCGGTGACTTCCTACCGTAATATGCGGCGATTGGGGTTCGAAGTAGCTTATAATCGCCCGAATTATCTATTTGAAGTCAATCCGGGTTGATGATCTTTATGAGAGGTTTAACACTGGACAATAAGAGACGGAATCGGCATTAAAGCCAATAGATGGTGCAAATCTCTATTTAAATGAAAATTTTCTTTCACTCTATCTATTTGAATTTTCATCATAGTTTCGTAACCTCCTAAAAATTTTGCTGTATCAAACTTTTTAGGAGGAAAAATGCTGTCATATCCATGCAAGTATGTTTTCAACAAAATGGTTTTTATTTTATTGATTTTACTGATTGGGTTTCCCCTGATTGCCCAGGAAACAGACGAAGAGGGTGCGGAAGGCGACACCTTGCATTTCGAATTTGAACCGGAGTCACTAACCCTCAATGTTGGAGATTCGGCAAAAATCGTAGTCAACCTGCTCGATTGGGAAAACAATTTGCATGAAGATACGCCTTATTTAATGTACATCACCGGTGAGGATATAGATCGCCGGGGCGTTAGTATAACCCCGCGTAAAAGCGGCGAAACCGGTGGGCGAGTGGTTGCAACCGTAAAAGCGCTGAAACCCGGCTCCTACAAATTTGCGGCCCGCACTGCAACAATAAGCCGAAAAAACCGCCAGAAAAAATCCATACCGTTAGAAGTGAATTTTCCGGCAATAGCAAAAGTCGAATTTGCCGATCCGCCAGCGGAAATTTATACCGGAACATCCGTCAATCTCCAATTTAAAGTATACGATGCTGCGGGCCTGGAACGCCAAGGAGCGGAAGTGATGCTCAAAAGCGCTAATACGGATATCGCTACCGTAGATCATTTCCGCAATGTCACCGGGCGCAAAGCCGGCAGCGTTACGTTGATTGCGGAAATTGAAGGTGCGCAGACAGAGCAAAAGGTTAAGGTTATCAAAAACCCTATTTCCCGAGTCGAGCTTAGCAGTGATAAGTTGGAAGCACGCACCGGTGATGTGATCCGGTTTAAAGCCTCAGCTGTTGATGGCTCCGGGAAAACCGTTGCAAATGTGCCAATCACTTATTCCGTTTCCGGCAAACCCTTAAAACCACTCGACCCCACCCCGGCAGCCCAGGTGGAAAACGATGGCCGGTTTGTGGCAGAAACTTCCGGTTATTACACCGTTGTGGCCAGTACCGGTTCTCAACTCAACCAGCTTACCGTAAAAATTACCCAACGTGAAAGTAACCTGGAATTAAAACTTGTCGGGCACGGCGAAGTGCTGGATGTTTACACGTCAGATTTGTGGGTGTGGGAAGGCATTGATGGCCGCGATTATGCCGTTACCGGTACCTGGGGCGCAAATGGCGATACCTATTTTTGGGATGTCACCGATCCCGAAAATATGAAAACCATCGATACCGTTCGAGTAGATGCCCGCACCGTTAACGATGTCAAAGTATCGGAAGATGGCCGAATTGCCGTAATTAGCCGCGAAGGCGCTTCTAACCGTAAAAACGGGTTTGTGATTCTCGATGTCAGCAACCCGGCGGATGTCAAAATTATTTCCGCTTACGATAGTGAATTAACCGGCGGCGTTCACAATGTGTTTATTTACGAAAATCATGTGTATGCAGTAAACAACAGCGTTCGATATGATGTTATCAACATCGAAGACCCAAAAAATCCCTACCGCGTTTCCCGTTTCGAGTTAGACACCCCCGGCCACGGCGTACACGATGTCTGGATTGAAGACGGTATTGCCTATTCCTCTAACTGGCAAGATGGTTTGCAATTGGTGGATGTCGGGGGATTCAACACCAACTATCCCTTAAAAGATTTGAGTGAAACCCTCAACCCGGAAGTTCGCAAAATGGCCATGGCTGGCGGCTCACCTTCCAATCCCATCCAATTTGCCGGGTACGAATATCCCAGCGGCTGGAATCATGCAGCCTTCCCCTACTTTAACGAAAAAACCGGCAAATTCTACGTGCTCGCTGGCGATGAAGCGTTTCCCTACGGGTTGGGAAATGTTTGGGAAAAAGAACCGTCCGTTGCTGCCGGCTGGATTCATTTTGTTGATTTTACCGACCTTGCAAACGCCCGCGAAGTCGCCAACTATGCTGTGCCGGAGGCCGGTTCTCACAACCTCTGGGTGGAAAACGATACGTTATATGTAGCCTTCTATAACGGCGGCGTTCGCGTTGTTGATATTTCCGGTGAACTTATGGGCAATCTTTATCGCCAGGGACGCGAAGTGGCCTGGTATCTTCCCATGCACCGCGATGCCAGCATTCCCAATGCACCAATGGTATGGGGACCGCAACCATACAAAGGGAATATCTTTTTTTCCGATATGAACAGCGGCCTATGGGCGGTAAAACTGGTTCCGAAAGAAAAGAAAAAAATCGATCCGAAAAAGCAAAAGAAAGGATTGTAACAGATGCGCCTTAAACAAAAAAAATGGAGTGATGGAATGTTGGGTAATTGGAATGTTAAAATAGTGGGATATTGGAATAGCTCGCGTTCCAAAGCGGAGTTTTGGAACGCGCTAAATTTTGAAACTCTGTTTCCAAAAGCATACTTACTTCTAATGATAATTTTTATGAATTGGGGCTTTCCTGTTTTAGCAGAATCTCCTTTTGCCCTCTCCCTGGGAAAATCCTACTATATCTACGTTTGCGCGGAATCCGATGATGAGGTTTTCCTGGTGCGTTTTGATGGTCACGATGCCTCTGTGGAAAAGCGAATTCCTGTCGGCGTTATTCCGGTCGAGATTGAAGGCCCGCACGGCATCACCATCAGCCCCGATGGAAAATATTGGTACCTTTCCATGGCGCATGGCAAACCGTATGGCCATGTTTACAAATATTCCACCGGCGATGACGAAGTTTTAGGCCGCGTGGAATTAGATATGTTTCCCGCTACCATGCAAGTTTCCCCGGCCACCGGAATGCTCTATGTTGTCAATTTTAACCTGCATGGCGACCATGTGCCAAGTAGCGTTTCGGTTGTCGATCCGGAATCAATGGCGGAAATCGAGCGCATTACCACCGGTGTAATGCCGCATGGCTCGCGCCTGTCCCCGGATGGCATGTATCATTATTCCGTCGCCATGATGGATGGCAAATTATACGAGATTGATGCGCTATCGTTGGAAGTTACTCGTAAACTGAATGTCGGTAAAGATATGGATATGGGCGCACATCATTCCGGTATGGAAAACGAACATGCCGAAAGTGGAGAGGCCCGTCACTCTTCAGAAAAGATGAGAGAACACAGCGAGCACAGCAACGCCGGAATGCAGCATAAAATGCCACCCACCAAACCAACCTGGGTGTTTCCGCATCCCAAAGAAAAGTTTGTATATGTTGCGAACAACGGCATTGCGGAAGTCGCCGAAGTAGATTTGGAATCCTGGAAAGTCACTCGCCGGTTTCCAACAGCCCCCGGCCCCTACAATGTGGAAATTAGCCCGGATGGCAAGCTAATGGCAGTGACGTATAAATCCGATGCTACTACCGGGATTTGGGATTTAAAGAAAGGAAAAGAGTTAGCTAAAATTTCTAACAGCCGAAAAGTCTCTCACGGTGTAGTAATTTCGCCGGATAGCCGTTATGCCTTTGTCTCGGTAGAAGGTATTGGTGGGGAACCGGGATCGGTTGATATTATCGATTTGCAAACATTACAGCGTGTTGCGACAGCCGAAGTTGGTAAGCAGGCCGGTGGAATTGCCTTTTGGAAGATGGAAGCCGCAGTGGAGTAAAACCTTTGAGATTTTACAGGCTTCGGTTATAGAAAGTTCTATTTTCGTAAAAACCTCAAAGGTTAGGCTTATTTACTGGTACGGATGAGACAACCGATAAATGCCAACTATCTCCGATATCGATTAGTTCGTAATCCATAATCATAAAATCTCTCGATTTAGTGAAGAGAAAAACAATTTATTCAAAAAGTGTACTCACTACAAAATCCGATAACCATGAACGGTCCAAAAAACTGATTATACGCTTTATCTTATATCGATATAAGTTGCATATTTTTTTACCGCCAATCACAAATTTTGAAACCTACCCCAAAACCCTCCGTAATATGTAGGCTTTATCTATTTTACTATAATTTCCCTCATCTTATCTTTTTATTTTTATAGCACTTAGCATCCATAAAATTAAGGGAAATTCTCTTCCTCAGCATAGGAAATTCTTTTCCATAACACAAAAGATGTAAGTCCCCTTACAGTGCTATAATCCATTATTTTAAAAGCACTTATGCAAATTTTTAAGCTAAGTAATCTTTTTTGGTACCGTTTTTGTCAAAAGAAATTATTGCGGGGGCGTTAATTAAAATATCATGACAAAGAACCTGTCGTTTAAGAGACTGAACTTCAACCATCCGCGCGGGGTGGAATGGGGCGTCTATTTTATTTTTTGGACGCTTGCAGGTATTCTTATGGCCTGCAGCAATTATCTAACTCACATTTACTACAAAATCGCCCTCGATTTTTCCGAAGCGATTTTATGGGGATTGGCAAATTGTTACGCTTTCGCGCTTTTGGCGCCTTTTGTTGTTTTGCTTAGCAGGCAATATCGGTTTAACAACGAAAATTGGGTATTGAGCATAAGCGTTCATTTTTTGATAAGTTCTTTGTTTGTCATTGCCCATTCATTGTTGCTAAATGGCAGCGCCCGGATTTTTTTTTCGATGAATCTTTTAACAGCCGCACGGTTTGATAATACCGATTTATCCGGGCTAATCATCAAAAACATTCACTTTGATTTGCTAATGTATATTTTAATTGTCGGTGCGACCTATATTATAGATTATTACCAACAAAACCGCGAACGCGAAGAAAGAACCTCGGAGTTGGAAACGGAACTTCAGCGCGCGCAGCTTCAAATGTTAAAAACACAAATTCATCCGCACTTTTTGTTTAACACGTTGCACACAATTTCGACCTTGGTTTATAAAGATGCCCAGGTCGCTGATAAAGCAATTACTCGCTTAAGCCAATTGCTTCGTACTGCATTAAAAAACTCCACTTTGCAAATGGCCCCGTTAAAACAGGAGTTGGATTTTTTAAAGATGTACCTGGATATTATCCAAACTCGGTTCCAAAACAAACTTTTTATCGAGCTGAACATTAATGATGAAACATTAGACGCCCAGGTTCCATATTTAATTCTTCAGCCCTTGGTGGAAAATGCAATTCGCCATGGCATTGCAACGCGCAACGAGGTCAGTAAAATTAAAATTAGCGCGCTGTTAGAAAATCAAAACCTTATTTTAGAAGTCTCGGATAACGGCCCGGGTTTTAAGGTACAAGAGGGATCGGTTTTTGAAAAGGGATTTGGCCTTTCTATAACATCCAAACGATTAATCCAGTTGTATGGCTCGGAGCATCGTTTGATTTTAAATCATAAAGATGGTGACGGAGTAAGAGTAACTTTAGAAATTCCTTTCCGAATTGGCGAGGATATTGTTTCATAACGTAGTTTGGGAGATTTAATATGTCACAGATTAATATTATCATCGTAGACGATGAACCGTTTGCCAGGGAAAAACTCCGCACATTATTAGCAAATGAATCTGACACATCCATTATCGGAGAATATGATAATGGTTGGGACGCAATTGATGGAATCATCGAAAAGAGGCCGGATCTTGTTTTTCTTGATATTTCAATGCCGGGAATGAGCGGTATGGATGTCGTTCATAAAATTGGAGTAGAAAATTTGTCACAATTTGTTTTTGTAACCGCCCACAACGAATTTGCCCCGGAAGCATTCGAGTTAAACGCCCTCGACTACCTGCTAAAACCTTTTGATTATAATCGCCTCCAAAAAACACTTCGAAGATTCCACCAGCAACAGCAAGCTTCCAGGTATCTTGACCTCGATTTTCAAGTCAATCAATTATTGACTTCTATTCAACCGAAAAAAACAAATTACCTCGAACGGCTAATGATTAAATCCGGTAATGATATTTTCTTCGTTAAAACCGCTGACATCGATTGGATTGAAGCTGCCGGAAACTATGTTTATCTCCACATCGGTACCAAAACCCGGCTGCTGCGCGACACAATGAATAACCTTGCCACCAAATTGGATCCTAAAAAATTTGTGCGAATCCACCGCTCGCAAATCGTTAACATTGAACGCATCAAGAAAATGCAGCCCTCTTCCCATGGCGAATATTTGGTGATTATGGGAGATAATACCGAATTACTTCTCACTCGCACCTATCGAGAGAATTTATTAGGTTTGTTTGAGATGGCGAATTAACGACGAAGCAGCAACGCCAATCCGCAGTGTAGTGGTTATTTTTTCAGATCTATAATACCTAAATCCAGGTGGCGGCAGTAAAACTACGTATGAAAAGCGTTTTATTGTTGTCACTACCTTTTTCAATCTTCATTATTCAATTCATTTATCCCTTCCTTTTAAAAATCGGTTTATTTTTTAAATATTAATGATTATCTTGGGCTTCTTTTTCAAGAAATATTGTCCGGTAACATTAACTTCTTACCTAATTTTTTGGCGGTTAATTTAGGGGGTGAGATAATATCATTTCTTTTGTTTTTTATGTGATACCTTAATTAACAAAGCGCCTAAAAAAGAAATCGGGAAGCTATTTT
>CAXHHS010000119.1:0-12143 GCA_964015645.1 uncultured bacterium | reverse complement strand
GCTAAATAAACTCCCCAGGATCATCAGGATTAAAAACAGCGTGGCGAATGCCGGAAGTGCATGAACGATTTCCAGCATCTTGTGGTCGATCTTGTAAAGATTGATCCGCGCTACCCCCCAGTTAAACACCTGCCGGAAAAATTTTTTGATGGAAGTGCGGCGTTTGTGGTAAACAATAGCATCTGGCACTAAAATCACTTTTGCCCCGCTTTCGATAATGCGGTGGCTGAATTCAATATCCTGGCCGTGCCGTAATTTGCCAAATCCACCGATGGTGTTATACACTTCCCGCGAAAGTCCCATATTAAAGCTGCGTGGATAATATTTTCCCAACCGCTTTTTTTTATGACCACGAATGCCACCGGTAGTCAGAAACGATGTCATGGAATAATTAATCGCTTTTAGAAGCGGCGGAAAATCATCGCGAAAGGAATCCGGGCCGCCGAAAGCGTCAGCGTTTTCTTCGCGAAGAGATTTATCAATTGCTGCTAACCATCCGGGTGCTATAGTGCAATCGGAATCGATGAAAATGAAAAAATCGCCGCGGGCTTTTTTCATGCCCATATTTCGTGCTGCGCCGGGGCCACGGTTTTCCTGGCGATAAAATTTCAAATCAAACCCGCAGGTTTTCTGAAAATCTTTGACCAGGTACTCTGTTCCATCGGTTGAGCCATCGTCGGCAATAATCAGTTCAAAACGCTCAGCCGGAAATTCCAGGGCGGAAAAAGAATCTAACAATTCTTCAATTTCTTCTTTACGATTGTAGGAGGGAACGATGATTGAATAAAAGACATTGTTTTTCATAAGTGCCAATTATAAGGGAAAGCGAAGCAGGTTTTGTGAGAATATTCTACTTTTGGCAATTTTCGCAAAAAAACGTTGAACGGCTGCCCAGTACGATTTTTTTGATTAGACCATCACAGGTTACGCAAGATTCTCCATCTCGTTGGTAAACGGCTAAAAAATTTTGATTTTCCCCGGAAAGCCCGTTAATCGTTCGATATGCGCTGTAAGTGGTGCCGAATTTCTCTATTGCAGACGTCAGTACATTGTGGATTGCTCCATGCAGCGACTTTGTTTCATGTGTCGATAGTTTGTTCGCTTTCCGCAGGGGCGAAATCGCCGATTGGAATAAAATTTCGCTGGCGTAAATATTTCCGATACCGGCGATAATCGATTGATCCATCAAAAACGCCTTCATGTTCATTTTGCGATTGGTTAACATGGCTTGCAGCCATTCGATAGTCATTTCTGTTATCGTCGGATCCAGGCCGAGGGTTGGGAATTCCGGGTAATTATTATACAACCAAACTTTGCCAAACTTCCGCATATCTTGAAAAAACAATTGTTTACCAGAGTCAAAATATAACTCGACATGAATGTGCTGCGGGTATTTGGATTCTGCTTTATCTTTTAAAAATATGCCCGACATTCCCAGGTGAAATACCGGAAACACACCCTGGCACTCAAACACCAGGAACTTTCCTTTGCGGCTAAACCGGTCAATTTTTTTCCCGGAAATAGCGCTGCTAAACGTTTGAGGCGAACAGTTCTTCAATAAATAGGGCGTGCGCGCGTTTACTTTAGTGATGACGTCTCCCTGGTAAAGCGGCTCTAATTGGCGGCGGATGGTTTCAACTTCCGGGAGTTCGGGCATGGATATTAGACCTTTGTGTTTAAAAATCGGCGCTAATTTAATACAACATTAAATCGAGGAAAACAAAAATTATTGCTTATCCACTACGGGCATTAATACTTTTTTAACCCGCTCCACCGTTGGCATCTCCCGAAACACAAACCCAAATCGTGAGAAATATTCGGAGGTCTCCACTGTTTGCCTTATCAACGCATCTTTCAACAACTCCTTCGCCGCGCCGATAATTAAAACAGGCTCTGTTTGATTTTCCAACTGCTGCAACCGCGTCGCCAAATGGCTGGCGTGCCAGGGGTGGAAAAGCTCCAGGGAAATTTCTTTACCGGACTCGTGGGTCAGTGTAAAATCCGGGAAACAGTAGATTTCACCTTCCAGCGGAATGAAGCTGTTTGCCGGGGCAATTTGCCAGCCTTCCGCCTTGCTGCAAAAGTTTTCCTGGAAAAACTCGATTTCCTGCGGTACGTAGGCTAAAAATTGATGGGAGTATGGCTGAAGCCCGCTGCTTTCATCAAGCTGCAAATGATAGCTGTGACGTTTATTGATTTGGATGTTCGCCTGCAATTGCCAGCTTTCCTGGTGCAGCACTGCCGGGAAAAAATTCGCCAGGCTAAGCCCATATTTTTGCGTTTTGTAAAATAAATTTAATGGGCCATCGACGGTGATGCGGAAGTTGCTATTTTCACCTTTGCGAATGGTTGCCAGCAATTGATGGAATCGCAAATACTTAAACAATTGCCGCAACGAAGCAGCTTTAGAATCCGCTAATGTTAATTCCAACTCATTGCAACGGATTAACAATCCTTGCACCTGGGCGCAATTATAGCGGTGCAGCAGCCGCTCCGGCGAGAGCGATTTAAACGCCGTAACCTGTTGATATTCCGGGAGATCCGCATACAACGTTTCAGAAATTCCTTCCGGGGATTTTAGAAATGTTCGATTTACTTTTTCTTTGTATTCGTTGAAATCGGAAAATTCGAATTCGGAAAGTAGCCGGCTTGTTTGTGTAAATAATTCCCGGCGGAATTGGATTAATTCTTCGTTCGGTGCAGTGTCAAATTCCGTGCGGTCGAATAATAGTTTTTGGATGCCCCGGGCAACAAACGCGGAGCAGGGCGCGCCATCTACCACTAATTTGCTTTCTTCTAACAACTCTGCCCGGGTTTTCCCCTCCGCTGATTTAAAGATGTTAAGCATTTGCCCGGCAAAATCAAGCAGGCTTTCTTTCTGCGGGTTAATAAATTTGGGAACTACCCGGTCGCCAGATGTAGTGTAGAGAACGAGGTCTTTGGTTAGCATTGTTTTTCTTTCTTGTGAGTAGGCAGTAGGCACTCTGGTAGTTTACCTACTGCCTACTTGTCTACTGTCTATTTTTATTAATCCCGCCGATAGGCGCTATGCCGGCGACGGCGTTTGTTCACAAAATGCTCCCCGGTGCCTTTGGCGACAAGCTCGTATAAAATCGCCTCTTTGCCGGGGCGAGCGCGTAAGATGCGCCCCAATCGCTGCACGTGTTCCCGCACGCTGCCACTGCCGGAGACGATAATGGCGATATTCGCTTCCGGTACATCTACTCCTTCGTTTAGCACTTTCGAGGTTACCAAAATAGAATATTCGCCTTCTCGAAAGGCTTTTAAAAACGCTTCGCGTTCTTTCAATTTGGTGTGATGAGTGAGCACCGGCAAATAAAAGCGTTTGCCGATGCGATAGGCCATCTCATTATCTTGCGTAAAAATCAAAATGCGATCGCCGCGATGCTGGGTTATCAACTTCCAAATCGTTTCGATTTTATTAGAAGCCGCCTGGCTAAGGCGTTTTTGAGTGAGATATGCTTTAAACACGTCCCGCCCTTCTGCCGTGCGGCTGGTTTTCCATAAAAATTTGTTCCAGCCGTTAGAAGCGCCCATGTTAATCTGCTCTTGTTTCAAATAATCGGTATACTGTTTCCGAGTAAAATCGTACACTTCCTGCTCGTCTTTGGTCAGCTCCTGTTCCAGCGTAATCACGCGATAGGGCGCAAGCGTGGAGCCTTCCAACTCCCGGATGTTCGCCTGGTAACAGATGTTTCCGACAAGTTTGTATAGCAGATTTTCCTTGCCATCGGTACGCTCCGGCGTGGCGGTTAATCCTAATCGAAATGGCGCAATGGAACTCAATGCGGTGTACTGGTATTGCTCGCCCGGTAAATGATGGCATTCATCAAACACCACAAAACCGAATTGATGGCCTTTACTATTTACATGCAATAATGCCGAGTCGTAGGTGGCAACGGTAATCGAAGCGACTTCTTTGTAACCGCCGCCAAGCAAACCGATTTCTTCATCAAAATAGTGTTGTAAAACGGCGTGCCATTGGTGCATTAAATCAATTGTTGGTACGTGTACCAGGGTTGGCCGCCGGGTGCGATTGATTAACATGATGGCGAGGATCGTTTTTCCTGCTCCCGTTGGCAATGTTACAACGCCGCGCTGGCCGTTTTTTTCCCAGGCTGCTATCGCCTCTTGCTGGTAGTAGCGGGGAATGATGATCTCTTTTAACGGAAATTCCTGTGGCTGGAATTGGCGGGCAATATCTTCATGCGGAATTTTTTTGCTGCGAAGTTTCAGGATAATATCGCGATAATAGTATGCCGGTGCGCGAAACGTGCGAGTGCGCCCATCCCATTTAACGCCGGAAAGTTGCTGTTTCACTTCTTCCGGCAATCGCTTGAGTACCAGCGTGCCTTTATCAAAGTAGAGTTCTATTTTTTGCATGTTGTTAATCTTCTTCCCAAACCTTCGGATCCAACTTGTTATATCCCTTAATTTTTTTATTACGCCCTTTTATTTGGTAATAATCATCATTGTAAATCGCCATTTTACAAAGTTCGATGGGGGTAATTTCCGATGCGTTGATTTTGGGTAGAACGCCGCCGGCCTCCAATCCGGCAGCAACCAATTCCGAGCAAAAAAAGCGTGAAAAATCCTCTTCGTTTAACGTTGCCTTGCCAATGAGTGGGACATTTTCCATTACATCGATTGCGGATTTCGCCGCTTGTGGCAAATCATATTTTTTACGATCCTGGTGTAACAGGAAATTATAAAATTTTGCGAAGTTGAGTTTTTTTCGAACCGTTTCACTTAGTGGCAGCCACCATATTTCGCCTTCATACGTATCGAGACGATCGCTCAAGCGGCTGATGATAACGCCCGAAAAACCATTTAAAGACGCCGATTCGATAATCTGGTTAAAATAACCATCTTGAATTTTATCTTCGATCACTAACTTAGACTGTAAAATAATCCCAACGTGCGAAACGCCGCTGCCGGTTGCCCATTTGATCACTTCCGAAAAGTGCGACTTTCCTCCAAAGGCAATCACATCTCCCGGCCGCATTAATTTTCTTACTTTCTGATACGTTCTTTTTTGTAGCCCCATCTGCTATGCTCCTTATGATTTATTAACAACCAATTGAAGGTATAATTTAAAATGCTTTTTTTCAAGCAGGTTTTACTTGCAAGTTTCCGCCAGCGAGGATATTTTTGCCCGTTATCGTTATTGAAGCTATATTTGTGTAGTTTAAACCTCCCGGAGGTTCCGAGATAACGTATTGATTATATGCTTAATTATAGTTGGGGCCTCTATTTTAAATTCAAATTTGGTTTAAACCTCCGGGAGGTTCTCAAATGCTTAAAATAGACTATTTGCGAGCGAATGACTTTATGAAAAGACTCTATTTGCTGTTGTTTATGTGGTCAATGTTGTTTTCAAATCCATTGGCAGCACAAAATTCCGCAACACTATCGAAAGACGCCACGATTTTTCTGCTCACTATTTATCCTGGCGATGAGCTGTATTCAACATTTGGCCACACGGCCATTCGGATTATCGATGATACTTTGGGATTAGATCGCATTTACAATTACGGCACATTTGATTTTGAAGAGCCGGGATTTTACATCAAATTTTGCCGGGGAAAGCTGGATTATTTCCTTTCTGCTTACCGCTATAAATGGGCAGAAAGTGTTTATACGCTGGAAAAACGCCCGATTATTTCCCAACGTCTTAACCTGACACCGGAGATGAAAAATCGAATCTTCCAATTTCTGGAGTGGAACCGGCAACCGGAGAACCGTGGGTACCGCTACGATTTTTTCTTTGATAATTGCGCCACACGAATTCTCGATGCCTTTGAAAAAACCTTTCCGGCTGAAGTAAACTGGCACTTAAAAGATCGCCAACTGACCTTTCGCAACTATATCGACCAATACCTCACCGGCCATCCGTTTAGCGATTACGGCATCGATTTAGCGCTTGGTGCAAAAACTGACCGCATCGCCAGCCCACGAGAGACCGCTTTTTTACCGGATTATTTGTACGACGCCTTTGCCAGCGCGCAAGTTAACATCAATGGCGAAATCCAGCCGCTGGTTGCCGAAACCGATACACTCCTGTGGTTTGATGAGGCAAATGAGCGCTCTTACAGCTTCCCCTGGGCAAATATCATTTTATGGGCCGTATTTCTACTTGCCATATTGATTACGTTTCGTGAGTTTAAATCAAATAAGAATGCTGAGAAACGTTCCTGGTTGGATATTTTTCTATTCGGATATGCTGGGTTCGTTGGAATGTTGATTATGTTTCTCTGGTTTGGCACAGACCATACCACCACGCCCAACAACTGGAACTTGTTGTGGGCCTGGCCGCTGCATATCGTAATTTCGGTTTTACTCTTATTTCGCAAAAAACCTGCCTGGTTAACCGCGTATTTGGCGATTTGTACCGGCGTGCTAATGATTACACTCCTCGGATGGGCATTTTGGCCCCAACGCCTGCACACCGCAACCATTGCGATGGTGCTAACACTTGCGGTTAGAGGCGGGTGGTTTGTTTACAAAGTACGATTTCACAAAAAGCCTCATCAACTCCCTGCAAAATAATATCGTTTGACTTCAAATTTAATCCTCCTTGCTGAAACATTCTATGCCGATTGGCTCTCCTAATTTATTTTGGTTTGGTGAAAGATTCGATAAATATCTCAACGAACAAAAGGATGAGCTTATCAACCGATAAATTCGTTTAACCAATAACCAGGGAGTAAATTATGAAGTTATCTTTTTTGTTGTTGATTGTTTTAACGCTTTCCGGCTTGAGCTTTGCAGGAGACAAAGATTTCGATCTCGCTTTGGAAAGTGCGCTGGCAATTCACGATACGGCGTCTTCTTTTGCATCGGAAAAAATTGCGCTGAAGGCATTCGAAAACGTCTGTAAAAAATATGACGACGAGTGGTTAGGCCATTACTGGACGGCCTATTTATATACGCAGGTCGGCAGGTTGGTACAACGAACCAGCCAGGACGAAGAACCCATGCCATACATCGATAAAGCGCAGAAACATCTTGACAAAGCCGCCGAATTATTGGTAAATAAAACAGCTGAGCAGGAGTCAGATATTTATGCGCTGCAAATCCTGGTGTACAATTTTCGCGGGTGGTTTAACGAGGCGGAATCCGAAAAGTATAAGGCAAAGGCAAAAGAAGCATTTAAAAAAGCGGTGCAAGCGAATTCCCATAATCCGTTGTTATATGTAATGAGCGGAACCAACCTGGTTAGCGAAGGGCAGAAGGAAAACGATTTCAGAAAAATATATGCCGGTAAAATTTTGCTGGAAACTGCTCAAAAAAAATTCTCCGAAACTAAAATTGCCAGAAGCCAAACCACCCATTGGAATTCCGAATGGCTGCCCTTTTGGATTCCCCATGCGGAAAAATTGTTAGCCGGGGAAAGTTAAAATATTGTAGAGGTAGAGATAAACGCTAAATTCCCCGCCTTTATAAGGCGGGGAATTTGATAGCTTACGAAGCAACATTAATACAACGTCAAAATACTGGTTTGCCTGATGCCATCTTTAAAAACCCTTAGCTCCAAAATCCCTTTCGCTCTCGGTTTTATGATTGCCTTTTGGCTGCTGCTCGGGTTGGTCGATCTGCTGAAGAATTATGTGGAAATTACCAGTTATGGCCGCGATTTCGATTGGCTTTTTTCGACTAAATTTGTAATCACATATTCTACTGCCTGGATTTTGTTGAGCCTGCCGATCTATAAAACGTTCCGGCTTGTTAACCGAAGATCCTGGCCGCAAAAACTGGCGCTCCACTTGTTTTTAAGCCTGCTGTTTGGTTGTCTTCATTCGATGATCGTCTCACTGTTCTTTTCTTTCGTTGTTTATGACAGCGGCATAAACACCCAACCGTTTTGGGAATTTTACGCCGGGCGTATTTCGCAGCGAATTTTACCGTCCACCGTCAATAGCGCCCTGGCATACTGGGTTGTGATTATTATTTTGTTCGCCTTCGATTATTATCAAAAATACCAGAAGCAGGCGCTGGTTGCCTTGCAATTGGAATCGCAGCTCACCCGGGCAAAACTGCAAACGCTAAAGATGCAGTTGCAGCCGCACTTTCTGTTTAATGCTCATAACACCATTTCAATGCTGGTGCGCACTAAAAAATTCGAACAGGCAGTAAATATGATTTCCGGTTTGAGTGATTTATTGCGAACCTCCCTGACCCGTGCTGATACCCAACTCATTCCGTTACATGAAGAATTGGATTTGTTAAAAAAATACTTGGCAATCGAGCAGGCACGTTTTGAAGACCGCCTTTCGGTTCATTTCGAAATTGATGCAGGGGTGGTGAATGCCATCGTTCCCAATTTAATTCTCCAACCCATCGTCGAAAACGCTTTTAAGCACGGCATCTCCCGGCAACTGGAAAATGCCGAGATCGAGATCGCAGTTTACCGGGAACAGCAACAGCTTATCATGCGCGTTTACAACAGCGGGCCGCCCTTAGCGAAAGAAAATCCGCGGCAAAACAACACCGGTATCGGTTTGGCAAATACCCGGAATCGCTTAAAACAATTGTATCAAGATAATTTTCTGCTTAGTATTCAAAACAGGAAAGACGGGGTAGAAGTCGAGATCAAAATTCCGTTTAAAGAGCAGAAAGAAACTATCGATGAACCGGTTTAGCGCCATTGTTGTAGATGATGAAAAAAAAGCCCGCGACGGATTAAACGTTTTATTGGCAAATGATCCGGAAATCGATTTGGTTGCAATTTGTAAAAACGGCATGGAGGCCATTCAACAAATTAACCGGCAGCGCCCGCAACTTTTGTTTTTGGATATTCAGATGCCGGAAATCAACGGCTTTGAAGTGCTTAGCAGCATCGAGCCGCAATTGATGCCGGCGGTTATTTTTACCACCGCTTACGATCAATATGCGCTTAAAGCGTTCGAAATTCACGCCATCGACTACCTCTTAAAACCGTTTACCGATGAGAGATTTTACCAAGCGGTGGCGCGCGCTAAACATCACATCAACACCGCTTCCTTGCAGCAAATCCATCATAATTTAAACGACCTGTTAAAAAACTATCAACAACAGGCGAAGGCTGATAACGGTTCTGTAATTCGTGAAAACAGGAAAGAAGCCGATCCGCTCTCCGACCGGTTGGTGATAAAATCATCCGGCAAAGTTTATTTCCTGCAATTTGACGAAATTATCTGCATCGAAGCAAACGATTACTTCATCAAAATTCATACCCCTACAACCCACTACATGGTGCGCGAAAGCCTCAAAACCATGGAGTCCCGCCTGCCGGAAAACATCTTTTTAAGAATTCATCGCTCGCACATTGTTAATGTTCGGGCAATTCGTTCCCTGGAGCCTTTTTTTAATGGTGATTTTTATTTAAATTTATCCAATGGAAAAACCATTAAAGGCAGCCGGAATTATAAAAAACGGCTAGAAGCGTTGATTTAGCTTTAGCTCTAAAAGACGTTATTTAGAGTCATCCGGAAACTTCAGTTAGCAAAAGTTGGAACGAACAATGACACTCTCCGAATTTAAAGCCACTCTCAACGAAAAAAATCCACCTGCTAATCTCGATACACTGTTGCAAGCCTTGTGGCACGACGCCAACGGCGATTGGGATAAAGCCCATACGCTTGCCCAAGATGTCGCCGATGCCGATGGCTCCTGGGTTCATGCCTATTTGCATCGTAAAGAAGGGGATTTGTCGAATGCGTCTTATTGGTATTCTCGCGCGGGGCGCCAGAGACCGGATGTATCGTTGGAGGAGGAATGGGAGCGGATAACGGAAGAATTGTTAGCCAGAAAACACCAATAAACATCATGCAATTATTCTTCATCTTTATATTTTTAACAACAGTTTGCCTCAGCCAGCAAAAACAGGCTGCTGATAATGTATTTCAGCCAAAAGCAAACATCCCAACCTTTGCCCCCGGAGAAGAGCCGGTAGTAGCAATCGATGAAGCCCATCACAATTTCCATACCGTCGATGGCCGCTACAAGGCATTTGCAGAGGTGCTCCGCCTGGATGGCTGCACTGTGATTCCCTCCCCAACCCCATTCAACCGCGACTCCCTGGATAAAATCGATATCCTGGTGATCTCCAACGCATTAAATAAAAATAACTTCGGCGGTAGATGGACAAGGCCGATTTATCCGGCATTCACGGAAACAGAAGTTGCAACCGTTCGCGATTGGGTAAACGATGGCGGCACTTTATTGTTGATTGCCGATCACATGCCCTTTCCCGGCGCAGCAAAAGAGTTGGCAGCGGAATTCGGAGTAGCATTCAACGACGGATTTGCCTGGCAGCCGGATCGAAGAGGGCAAATCACCTTCCGGCGTTCGGATGGCACTTTAGCGGATCATCCCATCACCAATGGAAGAAATGCAGCGGAAAAAATCGATTCCGTTACCTCGTTTACCGGCCAGGCATTCCAAATCGGAAAAAATGCAAAGTCGCTGATGACTTTCGGTAAAGAATATATTTCCGAGATGCCGGAAAGCGCCTGGCAATTTTCCGAAGGCACGCCTTCCGTATCCATAGAAGGATGGTCGCAGGGAGCGGTTCTGGAATATAGTAAAGGCCGCGTTGCCATTTTCGGCGAAGCAGCGATGTTTACGGCCCAAATCTCTCGTTCCGGCACAGCAATGGGAATGAACGCGCCTAACGCAAAACAAAATCAGCAATTTTTACTTAACGTTGTTCATTGGTTGATGAAAAAGATAGATTCTAAATGACATAGGAGACAACATGCCCAACCACAAAATTCGCGGATTATTAGATGCTGAAACACTCGTTCAAATGATTGAAAAAGAAGAGATCGAAACCGTGTTGACGGTTTTCCCCGATAGTTACGGGCGGCTGGTGGGCAAACGAATTCACGGGCCGTATTTTGTCAGCGATGTGCTGAACGGCGAAATCCACGCCTGCGATTACCTGCTGGCTTGCGATATGGAGATGGATCCGGTTCCCGGCTACGCCTTTACAAGCTGGGAAAAAGGCTACGGCGACTTCCGGTTGTTGCCGGTAATGGAAACGCTGCGCATTGCCGATTGGCTGGATAAAACCGCCATCGTTATGTGCGATCTATACGCAGAAGAGAAGGATGAATTAATCAACGTTGCGCCGCGCTCAATTTTGCAAGAACAAATCAATCGCGCCGCCAAACAAAATATGTTTGCGTTAGGCGGATCGGAGCTGGAACTCTATGTTTTTAAAGATACTTACGAAGAAGCCGCCCGGAAAAAATATGTCGATTTGGAACCGATTGGAAACTACATCGAAGACTATCATATTTTCCAGGGAACGAAAGAAGAATTCGTTATCGGTGCGATTCGCCGCCATGTAGATAAATCCGGTATCCCGGTAGAATTTTCCAAAGGCGAATGGGGGCCGGGACAGCAAGAAATCAACCTGCGTTATGCCGAGTTAATGGAAATGGCCGACCGTCACTGCCTTTACAAACACGCCGCCAAGGAAATCGCTTATCTCAACAATTGTTCCATCACTTTTATGTCGAAATGGGATGAACGGTACGCCGGTTCCAGCTATCATCTGCACCTCAGCTTGTGGGACAGCGTTAACAAAGAAGCGCTGTTTCCCGGTGATGAAAAAATCAGCCATCTGGAGACCTCGGCAATCTTTCACTGGTTTTTAGGCGGTTGGATGAAACATTTACGAGAAATCTTCGCATTTTATGCCCCTTATCCCACTTCTTACAAACGCTATGCTGCCGGATCGTTTGCGCCGACCGGCATCGCCTGGAGTTATGATAATCGCACCGCCTGTTTTCGCATTATCGGGCACGGCAATTCGTTACGGATTGAATGCCGGGTTCCCGGTGCGGACGCCAATCCCTATCTTGCCTACGCCGCGAGCCTTGCCGCCGGTTTGGATGGTATCGAAAACCAAATCGAGCCGCCGCCAATTTTTAGCGGCGATGTTTATCAAAATAAAAATGTCCAGCATGTGCCAACCTCTCTCAACGAGGCCATCCGCGAGCTGGATAGCAGCGATTGGGCGCGCAGCACATTTGGCGATGCAGTGATCGATCACTACTTAAATTTCTTCCGCATCGAGCAGCAGAAATTCGACGAAGTCGTAACAAGCTGGGAACGCGCGCGGTATTTTGAAC
>CAXHHS010000118.1:0-12220 GCA_964015645.1 uncultured bacterium | reverse complement strand
AGGGGTGGTATGTTAATAGAATATTGTAGAATTGTCACATTCAGAACCCCGTCAGGGGTGGCATGTTTAAAAAATGCACTGGCAGAGTTTTGGCCCTGACTTTTCTATCCCAGGGTTCGTCTTGACGACGAGCCCTGGGCTGTGTTATATAACGCTTTCAGCGTTTTGGGGAAGCTATCGCTTCCGGCTTTTCTATTGCCAACTGCAACAGCTACATTTTTTCACCCTTTTTTCTCCGATTCCCCAGAAAGACTGCCGCTGCCTACTGCAACTGCCGCTTGCCGTTCCGACTGTCGTTGCCTACTGCAACTGCCTACTTGCTTTCCTCAAGCACCTTCCGCAAAGCCTCCACCTCCGGGTCCCGCCGATGGTATCCCATCTTGTCAATCATCTTTGCCGCTGTTTCTAAATGTTCTTTCGCTTCCTCAACCAGCTTTGCATCTGCGTTTTCCAAATCCGAAATCCGCATTCCGAAATCCGAGATGCCGAGCTGCGCGAGGCGCAGCCGGCACGCCTCCAAATGATAATCCGCCAAATGCAGCCCCATCTCCCCTCGCTCGGCAATTTCCCGCGCTTCCTGCAGGTCGCTGGCGGCGCTGGCAAACTCTCCCTGCCAGCGGTAGAAGGCTGCTTGAGCAAAGAGGGCGCGGGGTAAATAATCCTGTCTGCCGGCTTCCCGCAACCCCGCCACCGCCCTCTGGAGATATTCTTCTGTGCTGGTTAAATCAGCAGGATTTTGTTTCTGAGTCGCACCTGTGATAAGCCCTTCGGAAGCACTGAGGTTAAACTCCGCCGAACCAGCGGCTTGCAGCCAATGGGCGCGGCCCAGGGAGAGGTTGTCGAGAGCAAAATCATGAAGCGCATAACCTGATTTTCCCCATTCTAACGTTTGCTTGGCGCGGATGAGCACTTCCCGGTATTCTCCCCGGCTGAGTAACAGATCGCAGTAAACAAATCCTCCCATAGAATAAAGATAATTATAAGTGGGTTGACTTTTCTTCTGTATTGATTCTGCATCGCGAAACAGTCTCCTCGCTTCAGAATCTTTCCCTGATTGATGAAGCGCATTACCCAATTTTTCTCTTTGATTATGTTTTTGAAATTCATCCCCACTACGGTCGGCAAATTCCACGCTCTGCAGGGCGGCCTTCACTGCCGAGCCCACCTCGCCAATGGTCAGGTAGAGTTCGCTGAGATTGCCGGTTAATATGGCTGCGTATTCCCAATTCTTTTGTTGAATATAGTTATCTAATCCTGCCTGAATGGGTTCAGAGGCCTCACTCAAGCGCCCAAGTGCCCGTAAGGTAAAACCTGCCTCATTCAACAAAAAGGCTTTATCAGAATCCTGTAACTGAAATACCGGTTGACGCCAAGGAGTCTCAAAAAAACTGGAAATTGCTGCCAGGCCGACACCAAAGGCTCCAAGTTTCTTTACACTATATTTTTTATTTCCTCTATAAATCCTTTCCCAGAATACATCATCCAACGTTTCTTGCTGCCGCTCGGCTTGGCAGCCATGGGCCACGGCGGCAAAAAGCGGTTCCATCTCTTCCAACGTGTCAGGCAATTCTTTTTCCGGTAGGTTTTTGTAGTATTCGTAAAGGCGGCTGTGGGCCTCCTGCCACGCTTGCGGATTGTTTTCTCGCAGTTCCTCTGCAAAATGTTCCCGCACTAAAGGGTGGCAGTCGAGGGTGTCGGGGCGGGCGGCTTCTTTAGCGGCAAGCAGCCGCAGCTCGCGCAGGTTTTCCAGGGCAAACAGCCAGTCATCTTCTGTCAGTTGTTGGAGTTCATTGGTCAATCCTTTTATTGCCGGTTCTTTTCGCAGCACGGCAATGGCACCGCCGGAAGCCGGGCGGTCAAAGAGGCCCATTAAATAAAGGATGTTCAGCTCCGGGGTATCTTTCAGCCAGGTTTCGTAAGATTCCATCACCCGCCGGGCATGGCCACCCTGTTTTTTGGCTTTGGTTAAACGGGGAATACGGTCGCGTTTGCGGATTTCGCCGTCGTGTACGGTTTTCAGGTAGCTGCCCAACAATGTCAGTGCCAGGGCATGCCCTTCAAATTCTTTTGTTGCCGCTTTTAACTCTTTTTCCGTTCCTTTTACAGCGAGGCTTTTTAAAAGCTGTGTCCCCGCCTCTTGGGAGAGATGTTCCAGATGTATACGTTGGGTGGTTTTATTTACGGTATGTTCAATGTCTTCTACCCCTTCGCGGGTGGAGATGATGCACAACCCCGGTTGGGAGCGAGCTAATTCTTTTAGCAGCGCTTGCATGCCCTGGTCTTTTAAACGCCCTTGCATTTCTCCCGGGGAATATTGCAGCGGTTCCAGGCCGTCGAGGATTAGCAGGGTGCGCTGTTTGCGAATTAAACCCGCCAATCTTACGCCTTTATCCCAGGGAGAGCCTTGCGTGTGGTCTTCATCGCCAAACCATTGTAGGGCATGGTTTATAAATTCATCTGCCGATACCTGGCGCTCTTCTCCAGTGCCCTGGCTGTAGAACGACCAGCCGTAGACACGTTCCGCACCGCGGTAGTTGTCTTCTTCCATTTGGGTAAGCCACTCGTTTACCAGGGCAGTTTTACCTACCCCGCCCCAGGCGACAAAGCTGAGGATGTGGGTGTGGGGAGTAGCCCAGGCGTCGTCTAATAGTTCCAATTCTTTTTCACGGCCAAAAATCTCGTGGCCGGTGGTGGGGAGTTTGGAGAGGGTGATTTTATCCGGGAACAGGTATTCTTGAGTGGCAGTAGCAGTGGCAGCGGCAGTCGATCCGGGAGTTTGGGAAATTAAACCGTGAATTTCTTCAGCAAGGGCGGTGAGGGCAGTATCGGCTTCGTGTTCCGCTTTTGTAGATAATGGATGTCCATCAGTCGGAAGTACCTGAATAGCGCTTAGCCATTTGATCTTTTGCCAGGGGCAGGGCTCAATAATCAGAGGAATGACGCGCACGCCCTTTTCTCTTCGGTGTTTCAGCAGACTTGGCACTTCCTTCTTGAGGATAAAATCCGAGGTGAGAAAATCGGCGGAGATCAGCAGAATGGCGATAGCGGCTTCATTGAGTGCCTTTTCCAGCTCCGGCTCCCAATCGGCGCCAGCTTTAATGCGGCTATCAACCCAAATTTCCAGATCACCTCCCATCTCCAGCACACCTAATTGCTTTACCAGGCGATCTTTCCATCCCTTATCTTGATGGCTGTAACTGATGAATATCTTGCTCATAACAGCTCCGGGGTCATTCTGATTGACGATTTCCCGACAAAAGCATTCACATCCCTGTGAATAAATCGGGATCAATCTTCCAAGATTTGAGAATATTTCCCGATAAAAACATTTACATCCCTGTAAACAAATCGGGATCAATCTTCCAGGATTTGAGATAATAGATTATTGACGGCTAAATCTAATACATTTGCGGGTTTTATGATACTTAAAAATTGGGTTCTGTATGATTTGAGCGGGAAACTAATGGGGAATGTTGGAATAATGGAATATTGGAATGTTGAGTTACCCATTAACCTATGATACTGTTGGCGAATTCAATCCGCTTGATTATTTTAATGCCCTGGCAACCAGGGAGTGAACAGTGCAGGAACGATAAAAAAATTCCCCCTAACATTATGCGGGTTGCTGCCATTATATTCTGTTGGTAGTCTACCGTTTGTTGCTGATTGAAATGCAATATATCACAAAACAATATGCTGGCGAATAAACAAATGAAAATTTGGGTGATTAATTGTAGGTTAAATGTTAAATTAATGTGATTCATTTTCGGTAATTTATTGCGTTTCGTAAAATAGTTACAATAGAACAACATAAACCCCAAACAATGAGGGCTTGATATGAGCAACGATTTTATTAAAACAACATCTCAGCAAATCCTTGATAGCAACCCGATTAACCGTGAATTATATGTTGAATTTGATGTAAAGCGCGGTTTGCGAAATGCCGACGGCTCCGGCGTATTGGCCGGATTGACAAAAATTTCCGGTGTCGTCGGTTCCAAAAAGATTGATGGTAAGCTGACCCCGGTAGATGGCGCATTATTATACCGTGGCATTAATATCCGGGAAATTGTCGAGGGTATTCAAAAAGAAGGCCGGCACGGTTTTGCGGAAGTCGCTTATCTTTTACTATTTGGAAAACTGCCGGCCGCCTCGGAATTAGAAGCGCTGGAATCTTACCTTTATTCGCGCATGGAGCTTCCGAAAGATTTTGTCGATACCGGCATTCTGAAATTTACCAGCAAAAGCGTTATGAATTCGCTGCAAAAAGTCGTATTAGGATTATACGCGCTGGATAACAATGCCGACGATGTTTCCGTTTCCAATCTGGTCCGCCAATCATTGGAGTTGGTTGCCAAATTTCCGGCAATTATCGCTTATTCTTTTATTGCCATGCACCATCAATATGAAGGCGGCTCGTTATATATCCATCAACCGAAGGATGGCTACGATATTGCCCAAAACTTTTTGCATATGCTGCGCCAGGATAGCCAATTTACACCTTTGGAAGCGGAGTTATTGGATCTTTCTTTAGTACTCCATGCCGAACACGGCGGCGGGAATAATTCTTCGTTTACAACCCACGTTGTAAGTTCAAGCCAAACGGATACTTACGCCGCTATTGGCGCGGCTATCGGCGCTTTAAAAGGACCTTTACACGGTGCGGCGAACTCCAACGTGATGTATATGATGGACAACATTAAGGAAAACGTTAAAGATTGGGCAGATCGCGATGAAGTTGCCGCTTATATCGAAAAGATTGTTCGCAAGGAAGCCCATGACAAAACCGGCCTGGTTTACGGGATGGGGCATGCCGTTTACACAAAATCTGATCCGCGGGCAATTGTGTTAAAAGGAAAAGCACGTGAATTAGCAGAAGTAAAAAGCCGCCTCGACGAGTTTAACTTGTATTTGCTGCTCGAAGAACTGACGCCATCGATCTTTCAATCCGTCAAAAAATCTGACAAAGTTATTGCTCCCAACGTAGACTTTTTCTCCGGATTTGTTTATGATATGTTGGGATTCTCAACCCCGATTTACACACCGTTATTTGCAATGGCACGTATTGTCGGTTGGGCCGCGCATCGAATCGACGAATTAATCAACGGCGGCCGCATTATTCGCCCTGGTTATAAAAGTGTTGCAGATAGCCAGCATTATACGCCAATCGCGGAACGCGTATAATTTTTTAAGGCTGAGGAGAAGGCTAAGGCTCACTGCCTATTTAGCTTTCATTTATACATCCTCTACGAGGATTGATGATGATGTGGCACATTTTTACTACAACAATGAAGCATCTACGATGTTTTTCCGGTGTTGCTTCGACAATCCTTTGCGACTGTCGGTTAACCTCGTAGAGGTTCTATTTTTGTAGACATGATGATGCTCACGGGATTTTCCTCGTAGAGGATTCATTTTGATGCACAAGAATTTCCTTAATGACAGTGCTCTTCAGCCTAATAAAACCAATTCCTTTTCACTTGAATTAAAAATTATTCCATCGCTTTCATTTGCTTTTGCTTTTCAAATCCCGGTCTTTTTTATTTCATTCGCAACCCTTAAATTACAGTTCGATGTTAAAAAACCATTAACGGGTTTTATAAAATGGAATTTAAAAACATTCTTGTTCCGGTTGATTTTAGCGATTGTTCGGATAAAGCAGTTGATGTTGCGCTGTTATTTGCCGAAAAATACCAGTCCAACATCACATTTGTCCATGTGTTGATGATGTTTCCGGCAGCCGTTTCGGAAAAACAAGGGGTTGAAGCCAGCCAGCAGTTTAAGTTTGAGCAGGAGCAACATGCCAACCAGCAGTTCAAAAAATATCTTGATAAAGCGATAGCCCAAAATATTTCCGTAAAATCTGTCATTCTGCAAGGCATTTCTACTGTAGATACGCTACATCAATATTTCGAAGAAGATGCGTTCGATTTGGTTATTATGGGAACTCATGGCCAAACCGGTATTCACAAATTTATCCAGGGAAGTGTTGCGGAAAAAATGGTGCGAATTTCCCCAATTCCGGTATTAACGGTTCATCATTCCGTTGGCAAATCTGCCATTAAAAAGATATTGGTTCCCGTCGATTTTTCCACCTATTCCCACCAGGCGCTTGGATATGCCAATTCTTTTGCCCAAACGTATGGTGCAAAAATTGTTCTGCTGCACGCTATCGAGCAAGAAATTTATCCTTCATTTTACGGCGATGAAATGGATTCTATTTTTCAGGTCGATCGTAATTTGCATCAAACCGTAGCTGATAATTTAAAAGAGTTTGCGATTGACCAGGTAGATGAAGAATTGATCGAAGATTGTATTGTCACCGAAGGCCCTGCGCATAAGGAAATTGTCGATTATTCCAACAATAACCCCATTGATTTGTTAGTCATTGCAACACATGGGTTATCAGGTCTGGAGTATCTTTTATTAGGCAGCAATGCCGAAAAAGTAATTCGCTGGGCAACCTGCCCGGTTTTTACCGTTAAACGAATGGATTAAGTTGCCGCGCAACCATTTTATAAAAAATGATAGAGAGCTTCAAAATGCCTGATGAAAAGCACCGGGATTCTCGTTTGCCGAATTCGAAAGGAAGCCAACCCGGAAATAACGCCGATACCGACAGCCAAATTCCTTCGCAAATTAATGCCCGAAGTAAAATTATCGACATACTAACGCGGGTTGAAACTCGCCACTCCTTTACCGACAAACTTCTCGATAGAGAGATCGAAGTATTTCCCGAAGTAGATCGCGGCTTAATTACGGAAGTGGTAAACGGCGTATTACGCTGGCGCTACCGGCTGGATTGGTATTTAAGCCGGCTTTACGTTGGGCAATATGATACGCTTATTCCCGATGTTAAAAACAATCTTCGATCCTCCGTTTACCAGCTAATGTATCTCGATAAAATCCCCGCTTATGCCGTTTTAAACGAAGCGGTAGAGATTGCCAAAAAGAAATACAATCAGAAGACGGCCAATCTTGTGAATGCGATTCTCCGCAATTATTTGCGCCAAGCACGGAAATTAGCTTTTGTTGAAATGAAGTTGGAATATATGGAGCGTTTATGTGTGATGTATTCTCATCCACAATGGATGGTGCAACGCTGGATCGAACAATGGGGTGTGGACGATGCCATTGAATTATGCAAGAACAATAATCAGCGCCCGACAATTACCGTAAGGTTGAACAATTTGCTGGCGAATAGCGACTCATTTTTCAAAATGATGGATGAAAACGGGATTGAATATGAAGCGCATGAGGAGTTTTCGGAATTCATCCGCATTAAAAATTTTTCCGAATTTCGCAAGCTGGATTTTTTGAAAAACGGATGGGTTTCCGTTCAAGACATTAGCACCGGCATACCGGTTCGGTTATTAGATCCGCAACCCGGCGATAAAATACTGGATATGTGCGCGGCCCCCGGGGGCAAATCCGGGTTTATTGCAGAGAAAATGCAAAACCAGGGCTTTTTGCTTTCGATGGAAAAACATCCTAATCGTGCTTCGCAATTGCGCGAGAACCTGAAGCGGTTAGGAGTGCAGAATGGCTCCGTAATTGCCGCCGATGCCACTCATCTTCCCTTAAACGAAAAATTTGATAAAATATTGTTAGACGCGCCTTGCACCGGCTTCGGCGTTTTAAACAAACGAGTGGATTTACGATGGAAACGCAAGCCGCAAGACCTTGAGAATTTGCAGCGATTGCAGCGAAAGCTATTGGAAGTTGCCGCCGATATTGTGGATGTAAACGGAATTGTAGTTTACAGCACTTGCACCATCGAAACAGATGAGAATGAACGGATTATAGAAAAATTTCTTGAACAACATCCCGGTTTTAAATTGGAGAACCTGGTTGGGGAGCTTCCCGATAAATATTTATGGAATCATACCTCGGTGAGGACATTCTCTCATCGCCATCAAATGGATGGCTCCTTTGCCGTTCGGTTGCGGAAAGTGCCGCGGTAGTAATACCTTTGACGTTTGAGATTAGGTGAAAACGGCGTCCAAAAACTTTGCTACTAACTTTGTGAACACTGCCTAACTGTTTGTAACTACAAGACTTAATTGAATGAGAGCGTCGGTTTTTTCATCTGCATTGGTGAGTTAACCACTGCCCCCACCTAACCTAAATGTATAAAGAAATGGGTATTAAGATGATTACTATTTTGGTTGAATTTAAACATATTTTGCCTGCTCTAATTCTACAAAAACGTAGTTGCCATCAATTACTTTAAACCTTGCAATTTGGGTTGTATTCTTAAATTCTTGAAGAAAATTTACACCTAGATTTCTACAGGCTGTAAGAACCATTTTAATATACATGCCCATTATGAATAAATTTGGATCTTTCTTTTTAATTTTTGAAGTATCTTTGCCGATAAAAGCAAAAATTTTTGAAGATGGATCTATCGATTTATCCTGTTTGGGTTTTACTGAATTGCTTACATCTATACCTGTCTCTTATACTCATCTCCGAGCCCACGAGACTGCTTGGGTAATTTTTATGAGAATGCAATTTATTCCTTGGCCAAAATTAGAAGATTTTTCAATATTTAGAAAAACAGCATCTACTCTTTTCGCTAATTTTTCAGAATAAATCTTATCTTTTACTGTCCAAACCCTAGCATAACCTAATAGATTTACTTGGATTAAATCTGACAATTTGATTTCCCTTTTTAATGTTCTGCTGGCGCTTTCAACATTCATTAATGAACCATAACCTAAAACATAAATGCTCATAAAAAATTCTCTTATATATAGTCTTAAAATATGATGCTCATATAAAAGCTAAAAAAATCAATCTAAAAAAACTATAATTTTTCCCAATCGAATTCGAAATCTATTCTTAATACGCTCCCTTTTTTGATATTGTTTTTTGCAATACAGTATATGCCGGGAGAAGGTTCTAAAATACCAATCATTTCCTCATTTTCGTCAATAGATATAAAATAGGCTTTAGGTTTTTCCATAATTATATCATTAAAATTTGGCAAAGATGAAAAATCGATAACTAAACGCGCTTCTTCTGTATCAAATTCCACGCCCATCGCAATGTCTTCATTCCCGGATTGAAAACCATTAAAATATTTCGTTTCTGTAAAAAAAACATTTGAAGGCTTGATGGGGATTTGGCTTAAAATTTTTTCGACAAATTTTGCACCTTTATCCGCAAATTTTAGTTCATCTTGCCATGGATGTAATATTTGCATATCTACAATTCCACTCGAGCGATCTTGACAAGTAAATTTCTTTTGGGTTCTTTTGAAGATATTAAAACGAAAGTAAAGGTACTCGTCAAATACTTCTATTTCTTTCTCCAGACGTTTGACGTATCTTGTATAAATGGGTTTCCTACCTTTTACTTTCTTCTTCAGGTGCAAAACTTTTATATATACAAACTTTTGTAATTGTTTAGGTTTACCAACTTTGTTAAGAAAATATGGTACAGCTCCTGCTATAACAGCTGCAATGGCGCCAATAAGTGCTGCTATTAAATTCGTGTCCATAGTTTAAAAACCGATTTAAGCCGAGGTTCTTGAATCACGTGTTAAGCATAATTGATTTCAATTATTCTAATATAAAATCTCAATTATTTCCAGAATCGCTATCTTCAACTTGCAGCTCCAATTGTTTTGCCAACAAAATTAACGGCTATAAAACGTTTGTTTCCACAAGAATAAATTTTATATGACCACAAAATATATTTATGCCTTCAGTTATATTTGGGCCTGCATAATTCATCTCAACATTGGTTTTATACAATAATTCTAATATCTTTTTCAATTCTATCAATTTTAAGCCAGTATCAAATACTGATAGATCATAAGTGTTTTCGGAAATTCCTCCAGTTTTGTGGGCAGCGCTGCAAAAACGAGTCGTTGCACGAAGTATCTTACGATCGTTACGGAAATTATCGATAGTGGTCTCCGTAACGATTACATGTGGAATCCTTACCGACAACAAATTGTCGTTGTACATTCATTAATGGTTTAAAGGCAGAGCTTATAAATGATTTTATACCTTCATTACTTTGGTGGCTAACAAGTTTTGTACGGATCGAAGAATTCTTGTTGATATGTGGTGTAATAGCCCCTTGAAAGACTTAGAATCTTTCAAAGGGTTTATTAGAATTCATTCCTGAAAATTCTTACTCATCCCATTCAATTTTAATCCAATCAACCTTATCGGTTTGTTGATGATCTTCGTAGGAATACTTCATTTCGCAGCGAATTCCCGCTCTACAGTCTTCTAAATTACCAGTTGTATTTTTCTTTTGGGATTTGTTTCTATCCAGATAAACGACTGTCTTTTCGGCAATTTTTCCGGTATATGTTTCGGAGCCGGATTTCACTGTTATCGTCATGTTTTGTTTGTCAACCGACTCAATCGTTCCGACTACCGATGAAGATTTTCCGGAAATCCCGGGTGATTGGCCAATCGGAATATAAACTTCCGCCGCTTTTTGAGCGTAACCGGTTGATATACTGCAAACGAAAAAGGCCGCCAGGATAATCATCATATATTTGTTTAACATATTTATTTCCTCATTTTAAAAGTTGATTTCCAAACTCATTTATATTCTGTCATATCGAGTTACCAACGCTTCGACTCCGCTCAGCGTGACACGGTGGTCATCCTGAGCGGAGTCGAAGGATAGGCCAACATGCCAAAAGATATTTGATGCTCTCTAATTAGAGAAACTATTACTCTAACATGTCATCGCGTGCTTTATCCAATTCTTCCATTGCTTGTTGCACCAGGTTTTTCATTGTAGAAAATCCATGTTCCCCGGCGGCTTGCCGCACCAGTTGATCCGCCCTTCTTAAATGCTGAACGGCAACCGGGTGTAATCCGCCGCCAGCCAGCACGTCTATTGCATCTCCAATCTCATCAGTCGCGCGCGGTAATAGATTATCCGGGTCCTCCTGGGGCAGGTTTTTAACAAAAATACCGGCTTCCAAAAGCTCGTGGGATTGGCGAATATTTTCCAGGGCATTAATTACCCGTAGAAATGCTGCGACCGCAACGGTTTGCGTGGCATCCAGGTTAATGCCGCTGCCGGTTGCGTTTACTAATAATTGCCCGGCGGGAGAATTGTTAAAGGCATCGCCATTATAGAATTCCACCGCGCCTTCGATGGTTTCTACGGAGTTGTTATGGAAAAACGGCCCGGTATCTGCTGCTTCTATTAGCGATGGCGTGTTAAACTCGCCGTTGCCAGGGTTTCCAAAACCATCATCCGGGGGATTTTTTTCGCCCAAAAGATCGGCGGGTTGATCGGGAAGATTCTCCACACCAGTGTCAAAATTCAAATTCCCGGCGTTTTCTCCAAAGAGTCCGGGATTGGCATTGGCTCCGGCATTGTTATGGCAACCAAAACATTTACCTTCTGCCGGGCTGTTAAAAATAGCCTGCCCCCTGGCAACCGTAGGATTTTTAAGAGATAACGGTAAACTCAAATCTTCCTGGCGCCCCAATGCAAATTGAAAGGCTTCTAACGCATCTAATTCTTCATCTGTTGGCAGCCGAAAATCTACGCCGGCAACGCGATTGGTCGTTTTCGTAAAATGTTGAATAACAGCACCGACCGCAAAAGACCGCAACGTTCCATCGCCCGGTGCGCCATCGCCGGACCAGCCTGTGCGGGGGCCGGCAGCGCTTTCTATCGATACTCGCTGTGCAAAGACATGTGGTACGCCTCGCATGTTAAAATTGTTTTCGAGATCGCCGAATCCATCCTGGTTTTCGAAAATTAGCCCGACATTACGCATCAAAACTGGGTTTTCAAAATTTTCGCTTAAATCGGGGTTTGTTTCTGCGACAAACAGGGGGTCGTCCGGCGGAAGGGTGGCTATAAATACCGGATCGATGGTTAAATTGTTTTCTGCGCGATGGCAGGAACCGCAGGTTCGACCATTTCCTTCAAAGGTTTCATTAAAGAAAAGGTCCCTGCCTTGTGCGATTAATTCTTCTTCCGGGGTCATTGGCGGCGGGGTTGGTGGTGGGTCACATGCCCCCAAGATCATTAAACCGAGCGAACATACGAACAACAATAAACTAAAAGCCTTCATAAACTCCTCCTACGTTAATTGAATGATGAATTCGTAAATGTCAAAAGCGCTATAATCTCTTCAACATCAAAAAGTGCTTAATGCGAATCCATCATTCCTGTCTCTTATACACATCTCCGAGCCCACGAGACGCCAGTGCATCGCGTATGC
>CAXHHS010000117.1:0-12244 GCA_964015645.1 uncultured bacterium | reverse complement strand
TCAACTGTCGTTCTCCTCCCGGTGCATGTAAAGATGTGTATAAACCATAGCCCGTCAGGGACGACTGAACGTTTCCGTTAAGTTTCGCTGCGAAATGCCATCGAATTTCAATCGTTCCTGGCGGGACTTTCTCTTTTTTTCTCTTTGCTACCCACCAATAAATTAGTGGACTATTTTCATTTCATCCCTGGCGGGATGGAGTATTAGAAATGGAATAGCACTTTGTAAACCTTTCAAAAAAGCCCTCCGTCATACCGGGTGTAAAGGGAACGATAAGGAAGGGTTGTGAACGACGAAAAGCAACTGATTGAACGAGCGCAACGCGGCGAAATGGCTGCCTTTCGCGAGCTGGTGGAACGCCACAAAAAGAATGTCTATTTTTTAGCCCTGGATTTGTGCGGCAACCACCACGATGCGGAAGATGTTTCCCAGGAAGTGTTTATTCGAGCGTTCAAATTCCTTGCAAAATTCCGCGGTGAATCCAGGTTAAACACCTGGCTTTATCGCATAACGGTGAATTGTTTTATCGATAGCAAACGAAAAAAACAGGTGATGACAATTTCAATGAATGAAGATCGCGAAGAAGAAAATCGTCTACCGGAAAGCGCCCTGGCTGACGAGCATTCGCCAACGCCGGAAGATTCTGCCCAGGCATCCGGGATTCAGGCGGATATTCAAAAAGCCTTGAATAGCCTTTCGCCGCGAGAGCGATCCGTATTTGTGTTGCGCCATTACAAAGATTTGCCATTGAAAGAAATTGGCCAAACCCTGAACATCGCCGAAGGAACCGTGAAAAGCCTGCTGTTTCGAGCGATCCAGCGCTTGCAAAAAGAATTAGCCTTTTATCGCGCGGATTTAGGCTTGAATGAATAATGGAGTGCAAAATTTATTTTGCAGTTTGACTTTAAACATTGCGAACCAAAACAAACGGTAAAACCATGTCGAAATGTAAAAATTTCCAAAACCAGTTTATAGATGCGCTTTATAGTGAGCTAGATGCCGGCTCTCAAAAACAGTTCGATACTCATCTCCAAAATTGCGCCAGTTGTTCCGCCGAGTATCAGCAGTTCGCCGCTGCGCTAAAAATGATGGATCAGCGGAAATTGCCGGATCCCGGCGAAGCATTCTGGGAAAACTATTGGGAAAATCTTGAATCCAAACTGGTTCCCGAAACGACGCCAGAAGAGGAATCCAAACCCAAAATCATCCGGGGATTTTTTAAGAAGTTTGCCGGTGGATCTGAAGGCCAATGGGTGTATCGCATTTCCGCCGCGGCAGCGATTCTATTGATTGGCATTTTTATCGGCAAATTTCTTTTCACTGGTTCGGGGCTGGAGCGGCCTTCCGTTCCCTTTACAGAAGCCCCGGGCCAATTTATTCAACGCGCGGCAGTAAACGAGCGCACCCAGCAATATTTCGATAAATCGAAAGTGCTTATTCTGGGACTGGTAAATTTGGAACCGGAATTGATGCGGCAAGATGAATTCGATTTCTCCCGCTACCAGCAAGTTTCCCAAACACTGGTAAAAGAAGCGGCGGTTCTAAAAGGTGAGTTAAACGATCCCAAGCAACAGCGGCTTCGCAAACTGGTTAGCGACCTGGAAGTTATTCTTCTCCAAATCGCCAACCTGGAGATGGAAAACGACCTCTCCGCCATCGAGATGGTAAAAGACGGCGTTGACCGGCGCGGCGTTTTACTCAAAATCAACCTGGAAGAAATTCGTAAACAAGCAACCCAAGCGCAGGAGAAGTCGGAGGATACAGTGTTGTGATGCCTGGGCAAATTTATAGTTGGCAGTTGCAGTAGGCAGCGGCAGTCAAAAAAACTAGTAGGCAATAGGCAAGTAAGCAATAAGCAAATTGAAAGAAATAAACCGGAAGCGTTAGCTTCCAAAATACGCCAATGGCGTTACATTCCACAGCCCAGGGATTGCCGTTAGGGAAACCCTGGGAGAGCAGAAAAATTTTTAAAAGTCAAGCGAAAACAAAATATAAAGAGGTCGTCATGTTAACCTTCATAAAAAACAACATCTTAGTATTACTTTTATTTAGCGGTTTTATCTGTGTTTTAATAGCGGATGATAATCCGCAAGATGAAGCAGCAAAAAGCTATCAGCAAGCTTACAATTCGATTTTGGATGAAAATTGGCAAGGCGCCATCGGTGGATTTCGCCAGCTATTGCGCCAACATCCTCGCAGCTCCTGGGCGGATGATGCTCGATATTGGAGCTGTTTTGCGCGCGATAAAATGAACGAAGCCGCAGAAAACGTTTTCGATTGCTATTACGATTTTATCAAAAAATATCCCAACAGCAAATGGGCGGATGATGCCAAACAAGAAGTCATTCGCATCGGGCATCAGTTGGTAAGATCTGGCAAAAAGGAATACGAGGCGATCATCCAATCCATTCAGGAAAGTGAAGATGAGGAAATTGCCCTCGCTGCGCTTTATGCCCTGCAAAATATCGGCGATGAGCGCGCGCTAAATGCGATAATGGATTTATACAACCGTTCGCAAAGCGCCAAAATCCGCGGCAAGATTGTTTATGTGCTGGGTGACTTCGAATCAGAAAAAATAGTGCCCAAATTAGCGGAAATCGCCGCCAATGATCCTGACAACAGCGTTCGCAAAAAAGCAGTGTATGCCATTAGTGATCATGATACTCAAGAGGCTATTAACGCCTTACAAACGGTTGTAAAATCGGATGGCGCAATAGAGGTTCGCAAAGCGGCGCTGTATGCGCTCGGCGATATCAATATTGATGACATGTCGCCATTTCTCCAGGAAATTGCCCTGGAAGACGAACCAACCCTGGCAAAAGCCGCCACCTACGCCCTGGGCGATGTCGAGAGTAGTGCCGCCGAAAAAGCATTGGGGAATATTTTGAAAAACGCCCCGCTCATCGAAGCGCGTAAAGCAGCGCTGTATGCTATTGCCGACCGCAAGAGCACTATCGCTTTGGAGGTGTTAAAAAACGTGGCGATGAATGATTCCGAACCGGCGCTTCGCAAGGCAGCAGTGTATGCCATTTCCGATGCGGATGAAAGCCAATCAACCGAGCTTCTCCGGCAGATTTTTGCTGCCAGTGACGATATCGATGTCAAAAAAGCATCCTTATACGCCATTAGCGATAACGGCGGCAGGGCAGCGCATGAGTTTTTGCGAACGGTCGCTATTTCCAATGAAAATGAAAATTTGGCAAAAGCAGCGTTGTATGCAATGTCCGATAACCTGGGTGAAAATGATATAAATGTTTTGTTAGACGTTATGCGAGAAACCAAGTCCTACGACGTTCGCAAGGCGGCACTTTATCAAATCGGCGATTTTGAAAGCAAAAAAGGAATAGAAGCGCTAACAACGATTCTTAAAGAAGAGGAAGAACCGAGTTTAAGAAAAGTAGCCGCGCACGCCCTGGGAGAAACAGGAAGTAACGACGCCATTCCGGGATTAAAAGATGCGATTAAAAATGATACGAACATCAGCGTGCGAAAGGCGGCAGTGCAAGCGTTGGGAGAAATCGGCACTCCCGAAGCACAACAGGCGTTGATGGAAATATTGGAAAACCGCCCGGAAAATTAAAAGGAGGTAATTGTAAACCTCCCGGGGGTTTCAGGTTAAACCGGAAGTCAAAATAGAGGCCAAAATAAAATAAAGGGTAATCAATACGCCGCATTTGAACCTCCGGGAGGTTGATACCACAGAAATGCAAAGGAGAAAAACATGTTCAAAAAAACAACCGTTATCCTGTTAATAAATTTGATGTTATCAGCAACATTTTTATTCGCGAAAGAGACTGTTTTTAAACACCCGCAACCGGGGCAGCCGTTCGAAACTCGTTGGGAATGGGCGATTTCCCAGGCGAATTCTATTGGCGGAAACAGCAGTTTTTGGATCGGCTTTAGCTTGGAACGATTGATGGATGAACGTTCTTTTCTTTGGAGCAGCAACGGAACGTTTTACTTTTCAAATCGCGTTTTCAATTCGGAGAACCCTTCTTTAAATGAAATTATTTACGGCGAAACAACGGTGGATCAAGTGCTCTCGGAAGAAGAGCAACTTAGGCGGGAAGCCCAACACGCGCTGGATGAAATTAAGGGCATTCACAAGCCACCGAAAAAAGTTATGAAGGAAATCGCTGTGCTGTTTCAGTATGCTGCCGGTGCACAGGTCGCCAGCGATGTAAAACAAATCACCATCTGTAATGTTGAATTTCCGGTAGCCCTGGAAAAGAAACCGCTGTTCTGGATCGGCAACAGGAACCCGGGAGAAACGATTCCATATTTACAGGGAATATATAATGATGTGAAATCGAGCCGTTTGAAGGAAGAAATCATCACTGCAATTGGAATGCACAATCAACCGGAGCTGGTTATCCCGATTTTAGAGAAAGCGCTGTCAAGCGATGAACCGATTCCCGTGCGAGAAGAGGCGGTTTGCTGGCTCGGCGAACAGCACCACCCGCGCGCGCTGGAAATTTTGATTCGCGCTGCCAAAAACGATCGCTCCCGCGATGTGCGTAGGGAAGCGGTAGAATCTATCGGCAGCAGTGAGGTTGAAGGCGCAACAGCCGCATTAATCAAAATTGCGCGCAGCGAACGCGACCCTGACATCCGCCAGGAGGCGGTCGAAAGCCTGGGACACCAGGGAACGCCGGAGGCGATTGCCGCTTTGAAAAAGATCGCCTTTGAAGATCGCAGCAGCGATATTCAACAAGAGGCGGTTTCCGCCATTGCTCAACAGCAAAATACCGAATCGTTTGCTTTCCTGAAACAAGTGCTCGCAACCCACAAAGATGTTGATGTGCGGCAAGAAGCCGTTTCCATGTTTGTGGAGCAACCGGTAGAAAACCTTCCGAAACTGTTAGAAAACATCGTTTTTGAAGATCGCGATGAGGATGTTCAGCAAGAAGCCCTGCAAGTGTTAGCAGATATTTCCGGGCAAAATACTGCGGCAAAACTGATACATGTTTATCAAACCCATCCCAACTCCGGCATCCGGCAAGAGGCGATAGAATACCTTACGGAAATCGCCGCCGGTAAAGCGATTGCCGCTTTGGATAACACCATCGACAGCGAAACCAATTTACGAATAAAATTAGAAGCGCTGGAAACCCTGGCGGATTTGGAGGATGACGCTGCCATTTCGCGCTTAATTGAAATTAGCAAAACCCATTCCGACCGCAGGGTACGCAAAGCGGCCATCGAATTGCTTGGCGATAGTGATGACCCGCGCGCGCATTCTGCTTTAATCGAAATTGTTCAAAAACGGTAACCGAAGTGTTTAAGTGTTCGGTGTTTTTGTGTCGAAATAATTTAATTAGTAACGTTGAAAGAGTGAAACAAAAGCACTGATTAATTTTGTAACCTCAACATGAAAAGGGCGTAACAAAGTGTTTGACAAATTGCCTGTCAGGAAAACCAGGAGGAAATAAAATGCGAAAAATTACAATTTTAGTGACAAGTCTTTTATTACTTTTTGCCGGTGTCTTTCCGGCAAAAAGCGCCGATCCCCAGGGAAAAAAGAAAAAACATATCGTTATTGATGGCGACGAAATCGTTATCCCGGATATTGAGATGAAAGCGCTCGAAAAAGCGCTCAGAAAAATGGAAGTCCATCTGGAAGATTTTGAATTCCAAATGGAAGATTGGGGGCAGCACCTGGAAGCGCTGGAACATCTCGAAGTGGTAGTTCCGGAACCAGGCGAAATTAGCGTTGTTTTACCGGATATGGATGAATTATCATACAATTTGCGCAAGCTGGAGCATCTTGATATGAATATCGATATTCCGCCAATTCCGCCAATCGAAATTCACATTCCCGAAATAGATTTCGATTTTCGATTCGATTTTGATGATGCCGGCACATCGCGCCTGTTTAGAGAACTGAGCGATGATGAAGAAATTCGCCTTCAGGCATTACGCTCCGTTGCCCGGGATGGCGCAAATACTGCAATTCCGGCCCTGGAAAAAACGTTGCAAAACGATCCCAGCCCTGCGCTCCGTTACCAGGCCGTTCGCTACCTCGCCCGCTATCTTGATGACGAGCGAACAGCGCCACTGCTAGGAAACGTTATCGAAAATGATAAAAATGTAGAAGTCCGCAAAAAAGCGATCAAAATATTAGGCAAAAGCGAAGACCCGCGCGCGGTGGAGATTTTGGAAGACGTTATCAAGGGATAAGCGCCTGAGCTTTTTTCTACAGAATCGAAGAACCGGAGAGCCGGCGAAACGGAGAAATATTCCCCGGTTCCCTGGCCCTCCGATTCATTCTTCTGCACACCGAAGCAGAAATTAACCAACTTGTCTAATTTACTCCCGCCATAATTTCCAAAGAAAATCCTTCCCGATCACTTCTTGTTTCGCTGCTCGAAAATGGTTATATTCCGAGCCATTTGCATTTTTATGAGAACATATCATTGAAGGAGCCTTTTTATGTCGGAGCAAATCTTACAAGATTACGAACAAATGTTACAGATGAGCGGTGTTAACAATGGCGATATAGATTTTGATGAAACCTCGGAATGGCTTGAGGCTTTGGAAGAAGTCATAAAAATTCGCGGACCGGAACGCGCGAAGTTCTTGCTAAGCCAGTTAATGCAATTTACTTACGATCGCGGGCATCAACTCCCGTTTTTCCCCAACACACCATTTGTAAATACGTTACCTGCCAGCAAGCAGCCGCCGTATCCTGGCGACCGCCCGATTGAGCGGCGGATCAAAAGCATTATTCGCTGGAACGCAATGGCAATGGTGGTTCGCGCCAACAAAAAATTTGATGGGTTGGGCGGGCACATTTCCACGTATGCCTCTGCTGCGACACTTTACGAAGTTGGCTTCAACCATTTTTTTCGTGCCAAAGGCGATGATTTTGATGGCGATTTGATCTATTTTCAAGGTCACGCCTCGCCCGGTATTTATGCTCGCGCATTTGTAGAAGGGCGAATTTCCAGCGAACACATGCAAGCATTTCGCCGCGAACTGGAAACTACCGGCGGGCTTTCTTCCTATCCCCACCCCTGGCTAATGCCCGATTTCTGGGAGTTTCCGACAGTCTCTATGGGACTTGGCCCCATCTCCGCAATTTACCAGGCACGGTTTGCCAACTATCTTAAAGATCGCGGCATCAAGGACACAAGTAATCAACATATTTGGGCATTCCTGGGTGATGGCGAAACCGACGAACCGGAATCCCTCGGCGCTATTACGCTGGCAACCCGGGAGCGGCTGGATAATTTGATCTTCGTAATCAACTGTAACTTGCAGCGCCTCGACGGCCCGGTTCGCGGGAATGGCAGAATCATCCAGGAATTGGAAACCGTATTTCGCGGGGCAGGATGGAATGTTCTCAAAGTAATTTGGGGTGATGATTGGGATCCCATTTTAGCAAATGATACCGAAGGATATTTAATTAAACGATTTGAAGAAGTTGTTGATGGCAACTATCAAAAATATGTTGTAGAAGATGGCTCATACATTCGAAAACATTTCTGGAATGAGTACCCGCAGCTTGCCAAATTGGTTGAACATCTTTCCGATAAACAGTTGAAAAAACTTCGTTTAGGGGGCCACGATCCGGCAAAAGTATTTGCCGCCTACAAAGCCGCGACAGAAAATGAAGGAACGCCAACGGTCATTTTAGCGCGTACAATAAAAGGGTATGGCATGGGCGAAGCCGGCGAAGGCAAAAACATTACCCACCAGCAAAAGAAATTAAATGAAGAAGAAATGCGCCACTTCCGGGATCGTTTTGACATTCCCGTTCCTGACAATGAATTGGCAGAAGGCCCCTTTTATCGCCCGGATGAAAACAGCAAAGAAATTCAATTTTTGATGGATATGCGCAGCAAACTGCGCGGCTTTGTTCCCCAACGAAAAGTGCTTGAAGAATCGCTGGAAGTACCCGACCTGCATTTTTTTAACGAATTTTTAGGCGGCAGCGAGCGGGAAGTTTCCACCACAATGGCATTTGTTCGAATGCTGTCGCAGGCAATCAAACATCCTAAAATCGGCAAACGCGTCGTGCCCATTGTGCCGGATGAAGCGCGAACATTTGGTATGGAATTTTTATTCCGCCAGATCGGGATTTACGCCCATAGCGGGCAAAAATACGAGCCGGTGGATGCCGATACGTTTCTATATTATCGAGAAGCGAAAAACGGCCAAATTCTGGAAGAAGGCATCACCGAAGCCGGATCCATGTCATCATTTATCGCAGCCGGAACCGCCTATTCCAATTACGGTGTGGATATGATTCCCTTTTTTATTTTTTATTCCATGTTCGGTTTTCAGCGCGTTGGTGATTTGTGCTGGGCGTTTGGCGATCAGAGGGGGCGTGGCTTTTTGGTCGGCGGCACTGCCGGGCGCACGACATTAAACGGAGAAGGGTTGCAGCACCAGGATGGCCATAGTCACGTGCTGGCTGGAACCGTTCCGAATTGTATTACCTACGACCCGGCCTGGGCTTTCGAAATCGCTGCCATTATACAAGACGGATTGCGCAGGATGTACCAGGATCGCGAAGATGTTTTTTATTACCTGACCGTCGGCAACGAAAACTATCCCATGCCGGCAATGCCGGAAGGTTCGGAAGAAGGCATTATCAAGGGCCTTTACAAATTCAAAGAAATGCCGGCGAAACCCAAAGGCAAGAAAAAAGCCCGCCCGAAAGCCCATATTTTTGGCAGCGGCAGCATTTTGCGCGAGGCGTTGCGCGCACAGGAAATTTTAGCGGAAAAATATAATGTTGCTGCGGATGTGTGGAGCGCAACCAGCTACAACCAGCTACATCGCGATGCGTTGGCCACCGAACGCTGGAATATGCTTCACCCAACGGAAGAACCTCGTAAACCCTATGTTACCGAAGTACTGGAAAATGAAGAAGGCCCCTTTATCGCCGCATCCGATTATTTGAAGGGGTTGGCCAATCAAGTTTCTCGCTGGGTTCCCGGCGGGTTGTATGCACTGGGAACCGAGGGATTTGGCCGCAGCGATACCCGCGAAGCGCTCCGCCGCTTTTTCGAAATTGATGCCGAATGTATTACAGTCGCCGTTTTATATCAATTGGCACAGCGCGGCGAGATTGAAACAAAAGTCGTTGCAAAAGCGATTAAAGACCTCGGCATCGACCCGGAAAAAGCGAATCCAATGGTGTCTTAATTCATTTAAGTTTCGGGCATTTGTTTTAGACCGGATGTATGGGAGTGGCGGGATAATACAACCATTGAAAGATTTAAAATCTTTCAATGGTTTGCACCATGCCTAATATCGATACCCCTGAATAAGCCGAGGTGGATCTAAGTTTTTATCTTTGTGAAGACCGAACAAGGGATAATGAGTATTGAATATCGATTTTGAACTACTAACGACAAGGAGCTTTGAATGCCCGACCACCGGAGCCGGCCGCAATTACGCTATGTTGACGCTTTCCCAATTGAAGAGAACAATGACACCTATTTCGTCGTACGCGACCCCCTGGAAATCTCCCCATCTCCGCTGGTAATGTCGCCGCTGGAGTTTTATATCATCAACTTTTTTGATGGTCAGCATTCGATTTCGGAGATCAAATTGGAATTGGCCCAACGCATGGGCGGCTTGCTGGTAACGGATGACCAAATCGAAAAGCTCATCTCCGTTATGGATAATAATTTTTATTTGATTGGCCCCCGGTTTGAGGCCCACACCCAAAAAATCATGGATGAATTTCATCACTCGCCGGTTCGAAAAGCCTGGCATGCCGGCACCGCCTACCCGGAAAACCCGGATGAATTAACCGCTCAAATAACCGATTTTTACCAACCGCCGCAAGGTGCCGGTTTGTTAAACGGCACGCTGCCCGGGCAATCTGCCAATCTATCAAAGTCGAAAGAAGATTGGCAAATTCAGGCCATCCTGGTTCCGCATATCGATTTGCGGGTTGGCGGTACAAGTTATACCCATGCCTACAAACCCTTATTGGAAAATTGCCAGGCAGATTTATTCATTATCCTCGGTGTTGCCCACTATGGCGGGAATGGCTTTTTTACCACCACTGCGAAAGATTTTGAAACACCGCTTGGCACCGTCAAAACCGATAAGGAATTTTTAAACCAATGGCGCAACAGCGCCGCTACGAATTTAAACCTGGAAGAATGGACACATCGCATTGAACATTCTATTGAATTTCAATTGCCGTTTTTGCAACATGGTGTAAAGCACCCGTTTGAGATTGTACCGGTATTGTGCGGATCGGTTGAACCTTATATTGATGATGGAAAAAAACTAAGCGATGCCCCGGAAGTAACTGCTTTAATTGAGAGTTTGAGGAAAACGGTGCAAGCATCAAATAAACGGATCGCATTCATCCTCAGTGTCGATCTTGCCCACATGGGACCGAAGTTCGGCGACGAATTCGACATCACGAAGCAAAAAGCAGAGGAGATTCGCGAAGCGGATTATAAAATGTTCGACATATTGGCGAGAATGGATATTGACCAGTTTCACGATATTATGGTTGCCGATCTGCTTCCCCGCAAGGTCGATGCTTGCAGTGCAGCTTTTACCTTACTTTCTCTGGTGAAAAATGGCGAAGGTGAGTTGGTAAACTACGATCAAAATTTTCAACCGGAAACAAATTCGATTGTGAGCTATGGGAGCATGGTGTTTTGGGGGCCGGGGATATAAACAGGGAAAGTAAATATTGAAGTACTAAATAGCTCTTTAGCATAAAGATAACCTTATTAAAGGTTTTTACTGAAAATCCCCTTTAAACAAAGCTTTATTTTCAATTTCACGTACCATTTCCTCTAATTTTTTCATTATTTTTTGTCTAGCTACTTTTCAACTTGATATGATTGCTTGCGGCAATAAAAATTATAAAAGTTTGAATTTTGTAGATATTTCCATAAAAATAAATTATTATATTTAAACACTTTACCAATTGACGGATTTTATGATTAAAATGTCTAAATACATTGATCTATTCGCTGGATGTGGTGGATTGTCCCTTGGGCTTTACAATGCCGGATGGCAAGGATTATTCGCAATCGAGAATAGTGTAGATGCTTTTGCGACGTTAGAACATAATTTGATTAAACGACGAAACCATTTTGATTGGCCGAATTGGTTACCAATTGAGCCTCATGATATCAATAAGATTATCGAAAAATATAAGAAGGAACTTAGAAATTTAGAGGGCAAGATTCATTTGGTAGCGGGTGGCCCTCCCTGCCAAGGTTTTTCTATTGCCGGCAAAAGAAAAGAGGATGATGAAAGAAACAAACTAGTTGACTCATATATTAATTTTATCAAGCTAATCAAACCTACGCTTATATTTTTTGAGAATGTTAAAGGATTTACTGCCGGGTTCAAAAACAATGAAACCCGGGGAAAGGCTTATTCTTTATATGTATGGGAAAGCCTAGAGGCTTTGGGTTATGATGTTTATGGAAAAGTGGTAGATTTTGCAGAATATGGAATACCACAAAGAAGGAAGCGATTTATTTTAGTTGGAATCATTGACGGTAATGCTGAATCTTTTTTCGATAGGTTAGATAAAAACAGGGGCAAATTTTTTAAAGCCAAAGGGTTGAATCTGAATCCAATATTAGAGGAAGCAATCTCTGATCTATTGAGAAAGAATGGATTTTGTAATTCCCCTGATTCTAAAAGCTTCAAGGCGGGCTATTATTCTAAGGCAAAAAGTGATTACCAAAGATATATGAGAAACGGTATATCCCAAAATGGCCAATTACCTGATAGTCATCGGTTTCCTAATCACAAGACTCAAACTGAGGAAAAATTTAGATACATTTTGAGTAACCTGTCAAGGGGGAAAAACATTGTAAAAGAGTTAAATGGTCAATATAAAACTAAAAAAAGCTATGTTGTTCTGCTCGATGAAAATCAACCAAGCCCGACGGTAACTTCCTTACCAGACGATTATATACATTATTCGGAACCCCGTATTTTAACTGTACGTGAATTTGCTAGGATTCAATCTTTTCCTGACTGGTTTAAATTCAAAGGTAAATATACAACGGGTAATATTTTGAGACGCAAAGAAGTTCCCAGGTATACACAGGTAGGCAACGCTATTCCACCACTTTTTGCAGAACAGTGTGGTTTGGTTTTAAGAGAATACCTCAAAAATGGCTAAGCAACAATTAAAATTTCGAGTAAGTTCAGGCCTTAAGAATATTATTGGTCGTGAGCTGATAACAGACTGTCTCTTATACACATCTGACGCTGCCGACGAGCTTCTTGGTGT
>CAXHHS010000116.1:0-12255 GCA_964015645.1 uncultured bacterium | reverse complement strand
CTACACCAAGAAGCTCGTCGGCAGCGTCAGATGTGTATAAGAGACAGCTGTGGCCCTACAAGATAGCCCGTTTTCTAGTGTCAAATTCGTCAAAAGCCCAAGCGTTTTCTAACTTTACTTGGTGTAAGTGTTGAACAGTTTGATTTGATCTTTGAAAAGCTTTATGAACTTGAATACCAATATCGCCGACACTGCCTTTGGCGCAAAGAGCGAGTTGAGAAAATGGTCGCTGGCAACACTGAAAATTTACGTGAATATTTATGTATCACATTACTTTATATTCGTCAGTATAACATCCAAGAAGTCTTAGCAGCTTACAGACGAACAAAAACGAAAGAATAAATACAAAAGTAAAACACGAATTCTGGTGGAACATGCTATCAGCCGTGTTAAAAAATATCGAGCATGCTCAGACCGGGTGCGAAATATGACACCCGATAGACAACCTCGATATTGGAATATCGCCGCAGGTATATGTAATCTGCGCCGAGCCATAGAGTTGGATATAAAAGATATTTTCGACTACCATTAATATTTTCATATACTTAACGATGAATAAGGTCTAACGTAAAACTAGCGCCGAACAGTGAAATTAGCACATTTTGAATATCCTTTGCCGATCCGCGATAGCCGTGTTGATTTAGAGGGCGAAGATCCCACCCAAGTTCATAGCAAAATCTTTTTTTTAGATATGCTTGACGTTTTTGATTTCCGGCTCGTTTAATTATTTTAGTAAATAGCGATTGTGGGAAGATTTAATTTAAACATTATCCAACCCCGCTAATAAAGAAAAAACCGTTGCCTAAATATCGCTAACGGTTTTCAGATATTCTCTTTTCGAAGATGCCATACCCGGCAACTCCTGGTAGGGAATTCGAAACCGATAGGGATGGCCCGGCCAGAGTTTTTGGTACATAGAGATCATGCGTTCGGTTAAAGTGCGGTATTTGTCGTATGTTAATACGATTGCTTTCATAATACTATTATTGAGGAATAAGCAAATTTGAATCAATAAAATCAGCGAACAGTTTTGCTTTTAATCGAGCGCCTTCGATGGTTACATGCCGGCCATCATGGTAATATTTTTTATCTTTAGGAAAGACGGAGGCAAAATCAAAGAAATTAACATTATGCTTTCCGGCAATTTGTGCCAATGATGCATTCATTTCTGCAAATGCAGAAATATATTCCCGGGATGAGACACGCGGTTTATCTTTAAATTGCGGTGAGAATGCAAAAGAGGTAAGAATCGATTTTATGCCTCGCTCTTTTGCCAAAACAACAATATTTTCAATGTTTCTCGCAAAAAATATTGGTTTGTTTATTTCAAGCATTTTTTGGGCGCTAACTTTTTCAAATTGGCCTTCAGGGTAGGTTTTTTTTATCTTTTGAGATCGAAAGGCATTCCCATAATAATTAGGAGGGGCTGCATCAATGGATCGTGACATTGCTGCATGAGATTGAATTAATCCGGCACGAATCATCAACATTCGAATCGCAGTGCTATACTCGAATATATTCGGCATAAATATTCCACTGTTCGGCGCTCGCCGTCCGGAATTATCACCTTTATACGCTTCCGGCGGCCATACTAACCGGGGGTGGATATCATTAATCCCATGATAGATAATGATCATATCCGGTTCGAGATCCAAAACCCGCAACACGAAATTGATAAGCGTTTCCCAACTACTCCAGGCGCCGGCGCCGGAATTTATAACGGTTACATTTTCATATCCTCTCGATTTTAGCTGCGCTTCCAAAAGATTGGGATAGGATAATTTATAATCTTTGATATGGCTGGTATACGTCGTCGAGCCGCCCAGGCAAACAATCCGAAACTCGCCCGGCGGTTTGGGAATATCTATTTCGTCTCCCCGGAAACCCAATGCATTGTGGCGATTTTTGTCATATACATAGTTCGGTGTGGGATAATAACCGAGGTAACGGTGGGGAGAATACCGCATTTTAATATCCATTTTCTCATATTGGGGAGTCTGGCCATATCGATTGAATAATTGTCGAAATGAGGCATATTGCAAAAATACTTTTTCCGTGGCAAAATTCTCCAAATAAACACGGGTCGAAAATTCGAGAATTAAAAAGGCAAATAGAATGCTTACCAATGCCAGTAGAATATTTAAAAAAATGTTTTTAATCTTCATCAGTGGTTTAGCCGAATCAATGTAGTTACTGATTAATCGCCTCATTTAAAAGCCGCTTGAAGTGAAGGCAAAATTCCTCGTAACCTTTTTCCGTAGCAATAAACTGTTTATACCGTTCCTGGCCTGCCCGGGCCACATCTACATATTGGTGATAATTATCCAGTGTTTCTGCCAAATTTTCTTTAAAACCGGAAAGGTCCCATTGGTAACTTCGGTAGGTTTCTCCATCGGAATAAAAATTAGGAAATGTCTCCAAATGCGACATATCTGCCTTAAACAACAAACTACCACAGATAAATATTTCATAATCCCGGTAACAAATTTCTCCCAGGCCAAATGGGGAGATTGATACCTTGCTATGCCGCATTTCCTTGAAATAATCGGAGAGAGAAATCATATCCGTTGATGTGTTATGATTCAGCAACTGCTTCACTTGCTCTCGTTGAAACCGTGCAGTCGGGAAATTATTAGTATGGGTAAAAATCCGGCAGCAAATATCCCGCGGGCGATTTTTCGATGGTGTGTGAAATACTTTCGAATACCGAAAAAACGGGCGCCACTGTGCAAACTCTTGCAGCCTCCGAAAATGCGCTTTATGAAGCGAGTGGTTGGCCAGCCCGGTATTCCAATGAATCCGGAGTTTGGCAATTTCCTCATCGGAAAGCGGCAGAGAAAATTCGGGCAAATTGTCCTGAATATCAAATTTTTCGTGATAGTAATGGCAATAAATTCTTCCGCCTCGAATGAACGACTGTTTGTATAGTTCGCGATCTTTTAACAATTGCCCTTTACAATACAGGTCAATATAAGGAAAATAATCGTTTTCGATATTCCCGGAGCTTGCAGTGGAATCGATTAATATAATTGCAGCGGCCTTTCGGCGGAAAAGCGGCAACTCTTCGTTTTTTCTGCGCGCTACCGTCTCCAATAACCGGCGATATTTTTCTGGATCGCGCTTTTGGCTATGCCCGCGTAGCATCTGCTTAAAATATTCAATATCGATAACAAAGACATCGCAATCAAAAATCGCCTCTTGCGCAGTATTAAAATAGGCAACGGAAATGCCCAGGTTACGAAGCCGGCGTTCATTAAAAATAACCGGGTAAAGAAAGGTAAAACTTTTTTGAGACTTTATCCCGGGGGTTAGGATATGGACTTTCATACTACACACTATTCATCTTTACGAGCTTCCAGAACCACAAATACTTTATGGAATTTTTTAATTTGAACATCATCTTCATCTAACTTAAGCCTGCGAACTTGCTTCATAACAGCGTTGCGAGTCGAAGCCGGCGCCCACAGGATAACGGGGCAATCATCAGCCAGCACTCTTTCAATTTTATCCGGCGTTTTGCGAGAGAAAGGGATTAACCGCGGCCGCCAATGATCCGAAAAATAATAATTGAAAACCTTTTTATAGCGGGGATAGAGATTAATAAAAAAGCTCGCTTTTTTACCCTTGCTTACACTTTCAATGAATTCAGCCGATTCTCGAACTTGCTGTTTTAATGGCGCATCAAAAAAATCCCGGTAAAAGGTAAACAAAAGCATATTTGTAACCGCAAGGATATAAAATATATGGAGTAGTTTTACCTTAAATGTGTTAGAAGAAAGGTTTAAATTGGCAGAAACAAGGTATGTTATAAGAATATAAAAAGGAGGTAAGAGAATCAGTAAGTTGCGTTCGGTTATAATAGGAAATACCAGGTAAGAAATGGTAATAGCGAATAAAATAAATAACGAGGCACTAAAAAGTGTTACCAGGATCCGGATGTCTTTAAGCTTAGGGAAATTTACAAAAAAAGGGAGCAAAATCAATCCCAGGAATAGCGGAACATTTCCAATATTTCCTATAAGATGTCGTCCCAAAACAGCAAAATAGAAAGGAATATTTTCATTCCTGATCCAGAAATCGCTTTTCAAGGATGAGAAGAATTTTGCTGAATCAGTTAAGGAAGAAATATCATAAATTACCCACGGTAAAAACAAAACAAGAGTACCAAGGCCGCCAGCGGAAATAGGTATAACATTTTTTCTAAAATAAAGGGAAGCTCCCAGGATAGTTGTAAATATTGCCCCGGCTATCAAAATCCCGAAATAGTGGCTAAAACTTCCCACTAATAGCGTCACAATTAATACGGAAACTTTTAAAATTGGCAGCGAGCTGCCCCTGGAAAATTCTCTTACAATATCGATAGTTAGCAGATGGCAAATGATAGAGACCAGGATCAATAATCCGTAAGGCCGAACCTCCTGCGAGTGCCAAATTGCACCGTAAGAACAGGCGATGAAACAGGTAAATATAACCGCAGCTTTAGCGGAAAAAATTCGTTTGGAAAAATAAAATGCCGCTGCAATTCCTAAAAGGCCAATAAAGGCGCTTAACCCCCTAACCGCCAATTCCGAATTGCCAAAAATAAAAACCCAGATGCTAAGGATATAGTTGAATAGCGGCGGCCGTTTTTGCGGCAGGATATATTCTTCAAAGAAACCCGGAGAAAATATCTGTTCCGGGTTAGATTGAAAAACGGTTAGCAGCTCGTCGTACCAAAGGCTTTCGCGGTTAAGATCGTACACCCGGGCAACAATACCGCCCAGGATCAAAATCCAGCAAATTTTCAAAAACCAGGAATTAAAGTACTTCGACATTCCGTTTATACTCATTTTTGCAAAACCAGTTGATGATTTTTCGAACCGATTACCTGCCCTTTGTAACGGTACAATTCATCATAAATCGCTTCGGCTCGTTCATCCCAAACCGGCAGCGCAATTTTTAACCGCGAAGGTGTTTTTTTGGCCAGTTTATCGCGGCTTTCCAATAATTGCCGGTGGTCGATGCCTGTTAATTCGGAAAGTGCCAGGCTCCAATCCGTTTCCGCGGGATCTATCATCTCTTCGTAACTAATTGCGCACCCGCCAAAAATCGCTAATTGCAGCAGCGTTGTGCGGTATATTTTTGTGTAGTATTCGACCATTCGAGAGACATCCCAGCCAAATCGCAAATAGCGGCTTACACAATAATCTTCGAACTTGCGGTAAGACGCAATGATAACCGGCTGGTATTCCAATTGATGGATGCGCTGCACCAGCCATATCAAATTGGAAGACTTCGCAAACTCTGCGTTTTCTAACAATGCTGTTAGATGTTTTCGGGTAATCCGCTTGCTGCCCAATTGTTTAGGCCGGTATAGCCAGCGGAAGGCAGCGTGAAGCCGGGGATGCTCGTACGTGCCGGATTTTCGATCCCAGGATTGCCGGGTACCCATATCAAAATTCGCCCCGGCATTTGCTAAAATTGCACACAAAAGCGAAGATCCGGAACGCCCGGTTCCCACAATTAAATATCGCTTTTTATGGGGTATCACGGGTTTAATTTTCGTTTAACTCGTTTATAAATTCGGGATTTTTGAGAATTTTTGTGAGGAAACCAGCGTTTTGCCGGTGTTGGCAATCCTAATAGATCGCAGATGTTTTTGAGGTAGGGAATACCAAGTGGGGGAACCGGTACTTCCAGAAAATCGCAAAGCGCTTTCCAACGGCTGCCGTTTTCCCAGTTGAGCACCAGTAAATCATTCGGGCGATTGCGAAAATAGTCCAGAACTTCACGATTATGTTTTTCATAAACGCTGATGTATGTTTCCTCATGGCCGAGCGGGCATCCTGCGCCGTATATCCACTCTCGCATGGGATTTTTTTTGCTGTTGAAATGCTTCACACAGCTTTGGTACCATTTTTGAGAATCACGCCAGGTTAAAATAAATTTGCTATTGGGATACAGTTCATCTAACTGCCGGTAAATAATCGGCCAGGGATTGTCGACAAAGGCATCATATTGCGCTACCACCTGGCGAACCGGCTGAAAATCTCCCGCTTTAATCGATGCTAACAAATCATGTCGAATGTCGCAGGAAGTAAATCCTAACATATTTAGCGCCACTTGCAAAGTCGTTGTGCCGGTTTTATGAAATCCGATTCCGAATATTTTATTCATCGTTATATTTCGCCTATAAAAAACCAGTAAGAGGCTTTGATCATTCACCCCGTCTCCGGTTCTCCGATTCCCCGTTTCAAAAATAGGGCTGCAATGTAGAACCGGGTTAATCTTCCGTCGGTACCGGAAGCAGCCCGATTGTTTTTTCCCAGGTCGCGAGTGCCCGGGGTAATTCAAATTCCGCCATTCGCTGCCGGGCAGCGCGGCCCAATTTTTGGCGCAAAGGTGCGTCTTTTGCTAAAAGGGCTAACGATTTTGCGAGGGCGCTCACATCTTCCGCTGGCACTATCATGCCCGTTTTCCCGTTTTCTACCAGTTCCAAAGAGCCGGGGCAAGTGTTAGTGACAATTACCGGAAGCCCGTAATTCATCGCCTCCATTAACGCATTCGACATGCCTTCATATCGCGAAGGCAATACGAATATTTTAGCTGCGGTATAAAATTCAGCTAAATTTGCGACCTGCCCCTGCCAGGTTATTCGATGCGCAATGCCCAATTGCTTTGCCTGTGCCTGTAAATCCGCTTTTAATTGCCCTTTGCCTAAAAATATTAGCCGCCAGTGAGCGAGGTCTTTCGGCAACCGTGCAAAGGCTTCCAAAAGAATATCCTGGCCTTTTTGAGGATGCAAACGCCCCACGGCAAGCATAAAAGGAGCATTTTGCTCTATCACTTGCAGATTGCCATTGTACTTTTCCGGGCGAAAAAGCGGATTGGGTACAAAGGCTAATTTCTTCTGCTCGACATATCGTTGCATTGCATTTAGAGCGTGATAGCTATTTGCCGTGACGATATCGGCATGATTATAAAGGCGCGGGCGTAAACGATTCCAAAAAAACTCCAACCTATCACGCGCGGGATCATTTCGCTCAGAGATTACAACGCGTTTATGCAGCCCTTTACAAGCCAGGATTGTCATAATATTGGTAGAACCGATAAAAGAAACCACGATGGGAGCTTGAATTTCCCGTAGTACTTTGCGAAGTGCCAAACATTTTTGGAAAAAAAAACGATACAGGCCGGCTTTGCGGATAAATGGAAATTTAGTAGATAACCGTTGCTTTAGCGCCTCCAACCTCCGGAAGCGGTCATAAGCTTCACTATTTTGCGGCTCCCGTTTAGCAATATTATCTTCTTCGTGCAACATAATTCGCTGCACTAACGGATTTAGCTGGTAGGCGTCTTCAAATTCATACAAAGTGATGACGCCGACTTTACGCCCCCGGCGTGCCCAGGTATTGGCAAGAGTGGTTAAAACCCGTTGCGCACCCCCATCGCCCAGGTGTGGACAAACCAGGGCAAGTTCAACCGGTGATATGCTGGCTTTTAATGAGGGTTGGCGCATTATGGTTCAGTTTCTTTCCCTGGAATAACTCCGCATAACACAAGATATTTTTGGAAATATCAAAACGCTTTTCAATTTTTTGGCGAGCATTTTCTCCCAATACTCTACGCAGTTCCGGGTCGTTTTTTAATTTTAAAATTGCCTCAACCAGGGCTTGTTCGTTATGAGTGGGAATTAGGATACCATTGACGCCATCATCTACTATTTCCGGTACACCGGTAACCGGCGTGGTTATAACCGGCAGCTTCATGGCCATTGCTTCCATCAGGGAATTTGGTGTGATATCCCGGCTGCCGTCCTCTGCCAGAACACAGGGCAATACAAAGATATCTGTTTGGCGATAAGCGTCTATTACTTTCGGAAAGGGCTGGCCGCCCAAAAAGAAAACGCAATCTTGCAAGCCTAATTGCTTGTGTAATGCTATTATCTTCTCATAATAATCAATATACAGCGGTTCTTCTGCTGCACCAATGATGTCGCAGCGAAAAGAAACGCCGCGATCTTTCAAGATTTTGCAGGCTTGCAGCAAATAAGCAAATCCCTTTTGCTCGATAATACGGGCTACGGTAAACAACCGCAGCTCTTTGGAAAGATCCTTTCGAAAAGAATTGGGAGAAAACCGAGATAGGTTTAATCCTTCGTAAATAGTATGGATTTTAGGCCAGGATTCCCGATCGAGAAAAGATTTAAGGTGATCTTCATTATACCGGCAATTTGTTATAACGAATTTGGCATTGCCAAACTTTTCTGGCATAGCATAAGCGGAAATTTTGCGATGTACGTCATGTGCACGCGCCTGGGCAGAGTAGGGAATACCAGTGAGCCTGGAAGCGACCAGCAAGATGAAAGCATTTACATCAGACCAGGGACAATGCCCGTGGTTGATATGTTTTTCCCTGAACACGCCGGCGAGGTAAATGGCTTTCGTAAAAATAGCAATATCTTCTTTAAAACTTTTATAATGATGATATTCCTGTTTACGTACAAAAAAGAAACTGCTGATGGTTCTCAGCGGGCGCATCAATAAAAAGAAGGCAGCGATTTTTAATAGCTTGAATTTATTGACCGGCAAGAGGTAATGAGTTGTATCGGCGAGCGCCCGGGCTTGTGGGTCTAACACCTCCAAATCATCTGGCGCATCAGCTATTACTTCTACGGTAAGCCCGGCTTGTTGCAGGGCAGTAATCTCCCGTTGAATAAACGTTTCGCTGAGGATGGGATAATGCCACAAGTAGTAAGCAATTCGCTTGCCGCCGAGAAAAGCAAAATCTCTTTTGCAGCTTTGGCGCAAGGCTTCCCAGGTAAATCCCACGGTATTGATTAATTGCCACATCAGCAGCAAAAAACCTAACACAATTGCCTGGCCGCCTTTTACGGTAGTGAAGGGATAAAAAAGCCAATTACGAAGGTTGGCATGAAACTTCATCTCTCCCTGCATAGTGCCCGACCCGCGTACGGCACGGATTTTATGAAACCGGTAGGCCCCCTGGCCATAGCTAAAATGCTGTTTGCAAAATTTATAAAACGTTAATTGGTGGGCATGGTAAATTACAGCCTCCGGCAGATAGACCATTTGATAGCCGCGATGCAACCAGCGATCGCACAACTCGCGATCTTCGGAGGTTCTAAGCTGCTCGTTAAACCCACCTAATTCGCGATAAAGCCTGGCGGGAATGGCCATATTATTGGAGGCAAAAAAACGCGCCTGCTTGAAGTTCGCATTGTAATGCCGGTAGACGATATCTACGATCAATTGGCTGGTGGAGGCAAAGGGGTTTTTCGATAATTTGTTTACCGTTTTTCCACCCAAAATACAGTTTGGGGTTTCGGCAAATTGGTTTGCGAAAATCGTCAACCAATCCGAATCCGGGGTGCAATCATCATCCGTAAAGGCAATAAATTTTCCCTTTGCATATTTTACGCCGGTATTTCGCGCGGCGGCGGGGCCGGCATTTTGCTGCCGGATCAACCGGAGGTTTAGCGGGTTTTCGAATTCGGCAACAACGTCGCCCAGCGGTGTGGGGCTGCCATCATCAACAACGATGACTTCGAAATTATCCCGCGGGTAATCCAGGCGAAGCAACGATTGCAAACAAACCTGCAATTGCCCGGGACGGCTGTAAGTTGGTATAATGATTGAAAAGAAAGGGGGTTCCATAACGGATTTGTAATTACTAATAAATGATAAACGACTTTTTAACAGAACTTTACCCCGAATTGGAAAAAACATAGATTATCAAATATCCCTGCCTTCATCCGTGATACTCTACACTTTCTGGTAAAGAAAATTCTAATTGGAACCTCCGGGAGGTTTATAAACACCCCAGGAGTTTATTTATCCCATTAACATATTTGGAGCTTTTTGTAATCCGGAAAGCAAAGTAGTTGGTAATTTGATTCGCTTGATCGTCTGCTTCGGCAGCATATTTCAGTTCCAGGATTACCGAGTATGAATCCGCTGCTGTTGCAATGCTATTGTAATAGTGATCCACGCGCTGAAAATGTTGATCGGTATCAATGGTAACCCGGTATTTTCCATCTGTTGATTGAAAATATTTTCGGTGATAGCGATTTGTCAGGGACGGTTTTAACGTTGTTAATTTTAACCGAATATGTTCGGGGATGCCTGCTTTTTGGATGGATTCCATAAATTCCGGGTGGCCGGCACTACCGTTAATTTCCAGGGGGGACAACGGGTAAGATTCTTTTTTACCCAATAAGCCATTTTTTATTTTGAACTCCAACACCGGCCGGCGAATTGTATTATGTTCATCACCGTACCAGCGAATACGAATTTTGGTTCGCTGCGCGTCGCCATCAACATTATCCATGTAGTTAGACATAGAAAGAGAATCAAAATAAATATTGTTAACGATTCGCGGCGGGAATATTTCTCTAAACATTGCCGGATGCAACTTAACAATCGCTTCAACCTCGTGAGGGTTTAAATCAGCGATAAAAAATTTGCGTTCGTAACGGTAATCGGATGTCATAAAATGGTGAATATTAACTCTACTTCAAAAATCGATGACAACTTTCGCTGGCTGCCCCAAGGCAGTATGTTGAATTCGTTTCGTTTCTGTGCGGCCGTTATATTGCACTTCGATGTCATACGTTCCAAAAAACCCGTTTACAGCAAGCTCACCGGCTGAATTTGTGCGGCCGGTTTCGCTGGTCCACCATTCGTTAAATACCAGGTCCAGAAATGCCTTTCCGGCGGGTTTCAAGCGAAATTTTTTATCGAACATTGGTGCGTTATTAAGCCATTGGGCGCCGTCCCAAAAACCCCACATATTAAAGTGGTTCATCTTCGGATAGCTGAAGATGATGGTTAAGAAATCGCGCAGGTAATCCCCGGCGAGTTTTTCATTTACGCCAACAACATCGTATTCGGTAATGCCCATTTCTTTTCCCAGTACGGCAAATTCCTCTAAAATCTGGTAAACAACTTCCGGTGGAGTTAGCCGGACGTTCATGTGTGCCTGAAAACTGACCCCGTCTACCGGTCCGCCACGCTTTTCGATTTCCCGAACCAATTTTCGATATCGCTCCTGGAGAATCAGATTCATTCCGCCGTTAGAAAGAAAACCGTATTCATTCACATAAGTTTTTGCCCGGGGATCTGCTTCCTTTGCCAGCCGGAACAGTTCTGCTAATTCGTGTAAATATCCCGGCGGCCGGTTAAAAACGCGCTCCAAATCAACTTTGTGCAGCGGTTCGTTAATCACATTCCAATAGTTAACATTGCCTTTTAACCCTTCGTACCCGGCCATATCAAGAACACGCTGCCGTATTTCTTTACGAATATAAATGGGATCGGAGCTGTGTTCTTTTAATCGCCTCGGCAGGTCTACCCAGCCGCCCCACAACAAATCGTGCCCCCGTATTTTAATGCCACGCTCCCTGGCCTGTTTAATGAACGCGACAATTTCGTCGTGGGATATTGGCCAGCGGAACCTCTCCCAAAAAGGCCATTTTAAACTATTTTCCGGTATAAACAGGTTAAACGTACGGCCATCACCATTAACGTTCCAAACTTTTTCGCGATATTTTTTTGCAGCCGGTTTGTTTTTGACGTAAAACGGAAGCCGTACTGCCGTGCCAAAACCGAACTCATGCTGGTGCATTTTTACGGCGACTGTTGCCCCGGGAATCGGCTGGCGATTCGCATCCTGCACCTGAACCGTGAGCATCCCTTTGCGGTGTTTTTCGATTCGCTGGTAGGCAGCTTGTCGCCAGGGAGCATTTTTCTGCCAGCCGCTATAAAAGGGGTGAGGGGTAGAGCGCGGCATGTCGTTAAGCGTGTATTTAGCGCTTCCAAAATTTAGCAGCGCCAGGCCAGCGATTTCCAATTCCTGCTTTTGGTAGCCGAGGTATATTAAAAAATCAGCTTGTAACGCGGGATGGTTTGCTTTCGCTTCGAAGGGAAGTACTAATTGCTGCCACTCTGCGCCCGGATGATAGGTATGATTTAGTGATTTTTTGAAGGGCTGATGATTTTGTTCTACAATGCAAGAGGTATGGCCATACAACCGTTCTCCCTGTATTCCCTTTACCCACAATATTAGCAATAGAATATCGCCCTGGTTAATATTTTCTTGAATCGTAAACCGGACGTGGCGATTCTTTGGCGTTTTTCCCCTTTGAGGGTTGCGAACATTTAATGCCTGTAAAAAAGGCTGGCCGGAAACAGCCACTAACTTCGTCAGCACACCGGGCGTTTTAGTGTGGCTTTCTAATACCTGTTTCTCATTGGC
>CAXHHS010000115.1:0-12264 GCA_964015645.1 uncultured bacterium | reverse complement strand
AGATGCAATGGAGTCTCGTGGGCTCGGAGATGTGTATAAGAGACAGATGTCAATGATTGTTGCGCCAAATCGCGCTGCAATTGCCCGGGAATCATCCGTGCTGCCGGAATCGACAATCACGATCTCAATTGCTTTAAATCCTCTTTGCTGCCGCAGTTTTTCCAGAAGCGCTGCCAGGTCGCTTCCACCATTTTTTACCGGAATGATAACGGAAATCGTAACGTCGCTCGGCGAGATTGAAGCGCCATGCCGTTGCTTTGCATTGCGAGAGATTGGAATGATGTCGATACCGGCATTAAAGATATAATCCCGGTTTTTTAATATTTCTCTGTAAGCGGTACCCGGCCCAAACAACCGGGTATGCTTCACCAGCTTTCGCCATTTTACCAGCATGGAATGGCCGTTTTTTATTACTGTTTTTATTCGAGTTAGCGGGAATTTGGTGCGGGGTACAAAGCCCGGAGGAGAATAATTCCATCTCGCACCGTGTTCATGAAGGTATATTTCCCGGATTCCGGCAAATTTTCCGCCGGAATATCATACCAGGATTGAAAAAGAAATTTATCAGGGAAGATGCGATCCCGCCGTAAAGCGAGCAAATATTTTAGCGTATTGTCGTGATAGGTTTTCGGAGAATTATCACTCGCCTCACTATTGATGATAACGTGCAGTTGAATATTACGCTGCTGGCACCAAACCTGCAATGCTCGCAGTTTTTGACCGTTGTTTACGACGCCATCATTGCGAAGCGTGCGTTTTTTCCGGTAATAATTATAGGGACAATCCACCTCGATAAAGGCTATTTTTTCCCCGGCATTGGTTAATGTGTTGTATAATGTATCCAGAACTTGCCGGTAGGTATAGCCGGTGCTATCGCTAAACCTGCCGGAATACCCGGGCAATTGCCTGGTGTAATCCCAATTGGGGAGATTGGCAATTAAACCGATTTCGATACCGGGATATTTCCGGTGAATATTTTGCCAGAATTCCACCATTCTTTCGGCAACCTGCTGCAAGGACATCGCTTGCAGATGTTTATTAATACCCTTTATCAAGCGGCGTACCGGGCCATCCAGGTGCAAGGCAGTTATCGTTCCCCCGGCTTCCAATATCGGTTGCAATTGCAAGTCGGTAAGCAGCTCAGCAGACCGGCCGCCCAGGTGAAAGCTGCCTAATTCGCAGCTTATTTTTATCTTTTGCGATGTGGAAAAATCGACAAAAAAAGCGGGGTTTATCCTGGTTCGCCATACAAAGGTATCCGGCGTGACCTGCTGTCCGTAATATTTATAAAAATCGACTGCTTCATACACTTCTTTCCATGCCAGTGGCTGTGTAAATAACGAATCCGGTGATACGGTTAAATGGGAAGGAGCAATCCCGATTTCATAGTTTTTAATCACAGCTTCGGGATAATCGAACGGACTCACAGGAACTTTCTTGCACGCAGCAAAGATCACTATAGCAAGAAATAAACAGGTTGTTTGCCGGAAAGTTTTTCTCATCTCAAAAAAAGATCAAGCAGTCTTACGAGCGATGATGATATCCTGAAAACTGGTATAGCCACTATCCCGGCCCCATTTTCCATAATGGATCGGATTTTGTATTGCCAGGTTATATTTCGGGTACAAATCCAGGATATAACTTTCTTCATAAGCGGTTGCCACTTCCGGGCGATCATCACGATTCGTCATATACTGGCCATATTTGTGCTTAAAGCCATGCGGGTCTGTTCCCGCTGCCACTGCTTTTTTGGATACATTATTTAGCAAATAATAGGTAATAAAGGCTGTTTTGCCGGGCTTTAACACTCGCGAAATTTCGGAAAGATAGTTTTCCAAATCTACCGGAAGCATGTGGGTAAACACCGATGTCAAATAAATGAAATCGAACCGCTCATCTTCAAAGGGGAATTTATATTCACTGGCTTTAAATGTGCCATCGGGATTGTAGTGCCCGTTGTGAACATTTGCCAGTTGGAAATGAAAGTTGGGAAAACGCGGTGTTATTTGTTCATGGCACCATTTGATCCCTCGCGGTACCACATCAAAGCCCTGGTATTCGGCGTCTTCGGTTAAATATGCTGTTAGTGGAATTGCCATGCGCCCGATACCGCAGCCGGCTTCCAAAACGCGATCATCCGGTTGCAATCCGCCCAACTTGGTAAAGTAGCGAAAAAATTCCCGGCCAATTTTTCTGAAACTACCGTCGCCGCCAAACATAATTTCTTTCGGTGGAACCAGTGCTTCTTGAATTGCCTGTTCATATTGTTCAGCCATTATCATAACCCTTCTCATTTAATGTTGTTTAACAATACCATATTGCTCCCGCAATTCCCGGTTACGCCGTTTTGCTTTTTCGTATAATATCATATCCGCCTGATTGGTGGATTGTATATAATTGCGAAGTGCCTTACTGATTGGAAATTGTTCAGCCTCTCTTTCCAAATCCAGAAATTCTTTTAAACAAGGTATCTCTAACTCAAGTGAAAACATTTTAGCAAACAACTGAATGTCGCGTTCAAAATGTTCGGCAATGCCAATAAAATCAAACTGCTCCGGCGGCATCCTCCAAAGGAACTGGCTATAAATATTCTGCATTTCCACTTGCCGGCAAAAACCTTCCAGCGACCAATTTTCCACGTGCATTCGTTCCCGGATAGCCGCTACCTGGCCGGGTTTGAACTTTTTCCGCCAAGCATGGTAGTGGGAGACCATACGGGTTACCGGATCGCGAAACCAGGTAACAAAAGCAAGCCGGTGATATTTTTGAAGCGCTACGTATTTTACCGGCAAAAACCCACCATGTACGCAGCGGCAATCATCCGGGAAATTTTCAGTCAGTTTGGTAATACTCATTTCCCGGGCATGGCGCTGCCGGGTTTCTTCATCATACCACAGGGGCCGATCACCGGTATCGAACGCTAATTTTTCCTTAAAAATATCATGTAAGATTTGTACAAAGGCATTTCCGTTTGCCCGGGGAAGTTGAACGGAAACCGTAAATTTTTCTGTTTGCTTTTTTGGGGTTTTAGCAAAGTGATATACGGAGTTTTTAGAACGCCACCGGATAACACCCGTTTGCCAGTATTTTGCTTTTTCAAATACTTCCGGGTTCAACTTCCGCACGCGCGCTTTAACCCATTGGTATAACGCGATATCCAATTGATTGTGTTCGATGATCAATTGCCGGGTCTCGCTATCCACTTCTACGGATTGGGATTGGGGGGAGGCATTCGCACGGGAAAGCGAATGGCAATGCCACCCAAGAAAAGCCGCCAATGCCTTGATATCTTCCTCCAGGGTATCCAGAACGCCGGTGAAAAGAAAATATTTCTCGATATTGACTTTGGCAATCTCCAAATAAACCGGGTCATCCAACCGTTTAATTAGCGACGGCGGCTGCCCTGCAATTATGCGTGTTAAATGGTTATTGGTTTGAATGGTAATGCGATTTTCGACAAATGCTTTTAAAGAAAACGTCCCGATATTCTCGGAGTAATAACGCCCCACTTCCTTGTTATGATTGAGAAATTTATAAAAGGAAATGATTCGTTTTAGCGGGTCGCGCAGAACAGTTGCGTAGATTGGAGGCATATTTAACTTATGATGTGCACCAAAAGAAAAATGACCATAAACCATCTGCATTTTATCCCGATTCTCTTGTAATTTCCGAACAAATTCAAGGCCGGGGATTTCCACATCCAATTCGTTATTGTAAATGAACGTTCTTCGGTCTTCTTTGTATTGCGACGCAACCAGGTTTCTTAAGGAAATCCCCCCGCATTTGGGAAGGTGGATAAAAATGATTGGTGGATGATGCGGGTGTTTTGCGGGTTTCATTCGGTTAAATAATCACTTTTAATAACTTCGAAGATTTCCGTTCCCATTACCCGGTATCCCAATTGATTGAAATGGCAACAGTTATCCGCATATACGGTTCGCGCTTCGTTTTTAAACACCAGTGTCAAATCGATAAACCGCACACCTTCGGCTAACAGTTCTTTGCCTGCTTCCACCATTAAGGGATATCCATTGCTTACGGCTATTTTCCGGGGCTGAGGCCCTTTTATATAGGCAATGTTTTTTTCTTCATCGCTCAGGAGTTTGGAACCTTCATAATATTGATTCGGCTGCAGGAAGTGATAATAGGCAATGCCGTTTGCCTGGCAAGTTTTTGCCATTTGCAAAGAGGCTTTCTTCCAAATGTTTACCAGGTCTCGCCAAATGGCCTCATCCGAGGCATAGGGTAGAAATGGCCCACGGGAATTTTCAGCATTCTCTATTTTCGCCAGTATTTCGCGAAGTGTACTATCCGCTTGATAAAGTTTATTTTCCAAACGACGATCCATCACCTCCCAAATTAGCAAGCAAAAACGGCTATACTGTAAAATAGATTGGAATATAAACTGTTGTTTATACTGCCTATCGCTTCGAATTTGTTCGATTCGGGAGAGTTGAAGGGCGATTTCCGGGTTAAATCCTTTTTGGGAATAAAGCTGCCAGGCGCGTGGAAACACCGGGTGTATTTTTGCCGGAATATTTTCCGTATACGGAAGCGTAATCTCATTATACCCGTCAAGATTGATAATGATATCAAACTCTGCTCCCAATGTTAGCAAATAATCGAGGGCTAATAATTGCTGGGGTTGTTTATAGCCCGGTATGGCAAGGGAAATGAATTCGACTGCTTTTCCCGGGATCAAATCAACGGAATTCCTACTCGCCCAACCAATACACCTCGCTGCCAAACTGGCGGCAACCGAACCACCGGTAATGCCGATGATAATTTTATCATCAGACTTTTTTAGCAACGGCTCCGGGCCGGCAAAACCGAACCGATTGATACGTGCTCGCTTACCGTTTACATATCCCAGATACGGATGCAAATTCATCATTCGAACAGATTTTTGTTGCAGATTTATCGGGATTTTGGAGGATTCTTGCGGATCGGCCAATCCTGTGTTGATGCTCGCTATAATACCATCCCGATCGAAGGATTTGCCAAAAATGTAGGCATATAAATAGGGCGCGCTCAATTCCAATAATACAAGGCACAGAAGGCTGCTTGTGAAAAGAAGTAGAACTTCTTTCCGAAGAAAAACGACTATTATCTTTTTCACTTTTCACCTTGTATGCGATTTTGCCATATCCGAAAGAACAACTCATTTTCAGGCAATGGCGAGGTTAACTTGTAAGATTTTAAAAACCGTTCCGCAATTTCTTCGATCACGATATTGGGCTGAAATTTTTTTACATGTTCCTCCAACAATGCAAACTCGGAAAGCCGCTCCCAAACATAGATTGATTTGGAAAAGTATTGGGAGATATACGGCTGCAAAAAAGTGAAAAACGAATCCCGGAAGATCAATGCCTTGACATCATATTCCCGGGGGCAATCAACAGCGTAAAATCTTCGCTTATTAAAGCGGGTAATCTTACAATTAGAAGGTCTTTTGATCAGTATTGACTCATGTTCTTGCAGTTCACCTTGTAAATACAACATATGCGCAAGATCCTGTCCTTTAATCATTTTCCAGGAAAAAGCGTCCCTATCATACCGAACCGGTCGTATTTCAGGATAAATCTTTGACAGGTATTCGACAATTGTATACTGTGCCCTACTGGCGCCCAAACGATTCCAGTGCGTTCCCGTTTTTTGATACACCCGGTCTTGTTCTTTTGCGGCATACAAAGCCGGGCGAAGGTCGAGAATCGGCACTTCGGAAGCGCGCATATACTCGATGAGTTGATCGTAACGAGATTTATCGCCGGCCTTTTTGATTCGATCCGGCAAATATTCTCCGTAAATGGTATGTTTATTGGGCGCAATCACAAAAACGTAGGCAATTCCCTGCGCTTTTAAGCCATAGTATTTGGTTTCCAGGTGTGCTTTCCAGCGTTTTAAGTGCGCCTCCGTAAACAAGCGGCTGCCGCGATAATCCTCAACCGCTCTCCCCCCGGTGAAAAACAACCATCCTTCTTTACCAACAATCACTTTCGAAGAAGGAGAAAAACCCAACTGCATGTTGAGCCAGCTGTACGCATAAACCAGTGCATCTCGAAATCCAAAATGATCATTATAAAACGCTTCAAATTTGAGTAAAAAGGTAGCCAGGTTTTGGCGATCCTGCCTTTCCAGAGGAAACGGCGCTAATTCACGCTTCTCTAACGGCGATTCCTTCTTATTGTGAACAAAGAACAACGGTAGGAAAATGCCGCTTAAAAAGGTAATGATGATGGCGTAATGTAAAGTTCGTGAGGGCATTAAAACCGAAAATAAATAAACGGGTTGTAGGTTCCGGCGGCCAGGTGGGTAGCGGATAGGAAAAACAACCCGATCAATATGATATAATGGCCGAAAGCAATGGCGCCATTGAGCAGAAATGATGGAGATTGTTGCCGGAATGTATCGAAGCGCTGGCCAATTCCCCGGAAAATCGGAGTTGCTAACAAAATACCGATTAGCAAAAGGCTAACGGTTTTCAAATCGCAATACATCAGAGTATAATATTCAATACCGCCTGCGCTGCCGAAGCCGAACATTGCTTTTAAATAGCCCGCTGATTGGGCCAGGGTTTCCGCCCGGAAAAAGACCCACGCGATAATCACCAGCAGCAAGGTGTAAGCATATTGCAATGGCGGCCATAAGCGCTGCAAATTCTTGCCAAACCCCAGTCGCTCAATGACCAGATATCCGCCATGCAGCGCGCCCCAGATCAAAAAGTTCCAGCTTGCCCCATGCCAAAACCCGCAGAGTAGAAATACGATCCATAAATTCAGATAGGTTCGCAATTGCGAACCCCGGTTGCCACCGAGGGGAATGTAAAGATAATCCCGAAACCAGGAAGAAAGCGAGATATGCCACCTGCGCCAAAACTCCCGAATCGATTTGGAAATATAGGGATAATTGAAGTTCTCCAAAAATTCGAAACCGAACATGCGCCCCAAACCAATGGCCATATCCGAATAACCGGAAAAATCGAAATAGATTTGCAAGGAATAACAGGCAATCCCCAGCCAGGCCATTCCGCTCGTAACATCCGCTACCGGAAGGGCAAAAATCTGGTCGGCGACTTCTCCCAGGGGGTTTGCTAAAATGACCTTTTTGGCTAACCCGAAAATGAAGCGCTGGATTCCTGATGAAAAGCGCTGGATGTTTGTGGTTCTGGATAACAGTTGTTTTGCGACATCATGGTAGCGCACAATGGGGCCGGCGATTAGCTGCGGAAAGAGGGCAATGTAAAGCGCGCAATTCGTGGCATTTCGCTGCACGCTGGCTTCCGCCCGGTAAATATCAATTAGGTACGACATGGCCTGGAAGGTAAAAAAGGAGATGCCGATTGGCAAATGAACCGGTGCAAGCGTTAGCGATTGAATTGTTACGTTTTGTAAAAGGAAGTTAATATTTTCAACAAAAAAATTGGCATACTTAAAATATAACAGCAAGAGCAAATTCGCTGAAACGCCGGCAGCCAGTATCAACCCTGCCGGTATTTTCCCATTTTCGCGGCGTTTTCGATAATCGATTGCCAAACCGAACACATAGTTCATCGCCATCGATACCAGCATAATCAACACATAAACAGTTTCTCCCCAGGCGTAAAAAAACAGGCTTGCCAAAAGTAAAAATAGGTTTCGGAAATCAGGCCGGATCAAATAATAGCCGGCCAGAGTTAAGGGGAGAAAAAGAAATAAAAATATTGCGGAGGAAAAGACCATTAATTCAAATCTTTAGAAAGCTGCCAGTGTTGAAACCTCATATTCCGTAGTTTGGATACAAATGCTTTATCAGCGCTTGTGATAAGGTTATTCTGCTCATACGGATCACTAACTATTTCGTATAGCGCTTCAAGGCTGTCGCGAGAACGTGGTGTATGATATTTTTTTAGGTATTTATATATTTGATTATCATTCCAATACATCACTCCTTGCCAGGGATATTTTTCTATTTCATGGAAAGTATATCTTTCCGGCAATGCCCGAAGCAACGAATGGCCATACCATACGCCCGGTACCGGCAGGCCAATTCGGTCCGCAATGGTCGGTGCAATATCGATTTGTGTAGCGTATGACGGAATAATCTCTCTATTTCCCCTGGGATCGTATATCAATAGCGGAATTTGTATTTCTTCCCGGTATAGGTGATGCCCATGTCCTACTATGGATCGCTCACCTAAACTTTCACCATGATCGCTGGTAATGATGACAAAGCTGTTGTTGAGATAGCCCTTTTCATCCAGCATTTCAAACAATTTTTCAAGATAGGCATCCATTTGTAAAATGGAATTATCATAGCGGTTAATATAAGCCGCCGGATCTTTTTCGATTTTCTTTTTAATTGAGAAAAAGCCCTTTAAATCCATATCAATAACCGCCGGCTGATATATTTTGTAATCGGGATTTTTGGCGCCTAACAAATGGATAGACATCATGTGGAAATAAAAAAATGCCGGTTGCCCGGAAAAATCTTTTAATTTTGACAAGCCCTCAAATAGAATCCGGTCATCATTTGAATCTATTTCTTCCGAACGTTTGCCTTCATAATAAAAATCAACGCTTTCGCCATAAGCGCTTTTTAAATTGTAGTAATTCTCATGTGAGCCGGCGACAATAAAATTTGTATTGAAACCGTGATCCTGTAATAGATCATTGATCCTGAAGTTTGTCTGGGCAATATATCGTACGGGTTTGGAACTAAGAATGCTCAGTATCCCCCCATAGGAACTTGCGCAGGTAGCGAAGGCATAATCCACCCTGGTGAGCTTTTTTTGTTGATATAAGCGATTTAAAAACGGTGTTGTAGCACGATGATAACCGTAAACTTGCATATGATCTGCCCGCAAGGCATCAACAATAACCAGGATAACATTCGGTGTATCCTCGCTGAGTTTCTTTCTTTCATAACTTTTCCGATAGTTATTATCAACTGCGGCGGCGTGCAGGCGGTGCGGCGTCAGGGAAGCCCGCTGGCTTGTGCTCAGCACAAAACTCCAAACCGGCTCCTGGTTTAATCGAATTTTGTTGATTTTTTTATTGGAATGAACCTTAAGTGCCATATAAACCTGGCTATCTACGCCTAAAACCAGCACGGCAATGACAAAATACCAGGGAACAATAATATTGAATTTCGTTCGAAATTTATTACTGAATTTTTTGAAAGAAGCCGTTACCCGTTTTGAATGCAGTGATATAATCATTAAAACAACAAACGCAATATTCAGAAGCGTTACATAAAGCAAACTATTTTGAATTGGCAGACCCGGCAAAAAACGGGAAAGCAGTATCATATTTACTCCAAAACCGGTTACTAATAATAAGCTAAGGCGAAACCGGTCATCGTTCCCTGTTCGCGATTTGAGGTGTAATTGCTCAAATGCGCCGTAAACAACCAATGAAAATTTAAAATAGACAAAGAAGATCACGGCAATTAAAACCGCAACCAGGGTAAGTATTAAGTAAATAAAACTTTTCTCAAAAGGAAGTGTGCTCAACAGCCACTGAAATTGGTTAAGGTATTCCATTGCCAGTTTTGCATTCACATATTCTGTCCAGGAAGCGGTGCTAATATAGTTTGCATTGTAAAATACATTTATTAACAAAATATATGTTGTGAACAAGGCCGCTATAATAGTGCGACCGATCATTTTGAGATAATTATTTCTGAAAATCAGCACAATCAAAGCAACAATTGAATATAGGAGCATCCATATTGCAGAGATAATGATTACATGTATTTGTGCAATTTCGCTGGTAAGTTTATACGTTTGATGGAAAAGATGCAGATAAACGGTACTCAACGACAAATGGAAAATATAACTGACTGTCAACCATATCCATTTTCGAAGCATAGCTTTATCCTAATTTATACCTGCTGTTTTCCGATATTCGGGATTTATTTCCATGGGCGTTTTTGCATCTACTTTTTTTCGCCATGCTTTCAGCATATTATGAAGCATTTTGGCTTTTTCCGGGTGTTTTTTCAGGAGATTATTCCTTTCGCCAATATCATTTTCCAGTTGATATAATTCAAGTGCCCCGTCTTCGAAGTTTTCATGCAATTTCCAGCCACTGTACCGAATAGCAGAACCCGGGCGAGTTCGAAATAAAGAATCCCGGTTTTCACTTTCGATATTAAAAATTCCTTTACGGTATTCTGCCAAATATACCGGAAAATGCCAGTACAAAGCTCTATCCGGGACACTCTCTTCTTGTGTTAATAGTGGCATAAGGTCGATCCCATCTAACAACTTATCTTTAGGGGGTGAAGCGCCTGCGACCGAAAGAAAAGTGGGAAAAAAATCGATATTACAAACCGGTACATCGGAAGATGTGCCCGGCTCAATTTTATCCGGCCAGCGAATAATCAACGGTACTCGAATGCCGCCTTCAAAATAGGAGCCTTTTCCGGATCGGAGCGGCCATTGCTTACTAATCTTCCATAAAGCGCCATTATCCGAAGTGAAAACAAGCAGCGTATTCTTTACTATACCTGTGTTTTCTATATGTTTTAAGAGGCGGCCAATATTTTCGTCCAAACTCTCAATCATTGCTGCGTAAGCAGCATTCTCCTGCCGGTGTGTTCTCATTTTCCGGGCATATTTGGCTTCCGTTTCCGGTTTTGCCTCTAAAGGCAAATGCACCGTGTAATATGCCAGATAGAGAAAGAACGAACTGTCTTTATTTGCTGTTATAAAATCAATCGCTTCATTTGTCAGGCGGTCTGTCAGGTATTCGCCTTCTGCCTCCTGCACACAATTGGGATAGTTATAAGGACTGTGATATCCTTTCTGAAAAACATTTGCACCGTGTCCCCCGGCGATATTTATATCAAAACCATTTTCCAGCGGATCATTACTGATGTGCCACTTGCCTATAGTACAGGTTTTGTAGCCGGCTGTTTTCAGCGCGTGGGCAATGGTGAGATTATCTTTCGCAATCGAAAGCGTATTTTTTACAGGTATTAGTTTACGGTCTTCGCTTTTACCCCGGTCGGATCTCCCCACAGTATAAATGCCATGGCGCGGTGTATATTGACCGGTCATTAAGCTGGCACGGCTTGGCGCACAATTTGTCGCAGCCGAATAGGCATTTGTAAACACCATCCCCTGGCTTGCCAGTTCATCAATATTGGGTGTATCATAAAATTGGTTTCCCTGGAACCCTAAATCAAACCAGCCTAAATCATCAGCTTCTATATAGATAATATTCGGAATTTTCCCGTGCTCACTATGCTTTTTTTCAGCAGATAAGTTTGCACATCCTGCTGTGATGAAAATTGCAGAGAGAAACATCAGCGCATTTATACTATTTTTCATTTTATCCTTTCGAAAGGGAAATTGGGTGCGCTGTAGTTATCTTTTTATTCTTTAAATTCCCCGGATGAACAGAACGGTTTCTCTGCATAATCCAATTATACAATGCAATATCGAGCCGGTTATATTCCACAATCAACGCGCGGGTCTCCGCGTCCGTTTCGTAATTGAAATCTTTTCTCGTATTCAGGCGCGGTAGCTGGAAATTTGTCCAGCCCAAGAATTGCCCTAATTTTTCAACATCCGATTGCAAATTGCTTGTTGTCCCGGTAAATACGTAATGTTTTTCGATGTTAGCTTTCGCACGATCCAGGTATTTCAAATCTGTGATAACCTCTCTGGATTTATAAGGATGCCCGGCAATAATGCGCGTGATATGGTTATTCATGCCGCCGGCCAAATGACTTGAGATCATCTCTTTTAAAGTAAGTCCCTGCTGAATTTTCCGATGCCATTGCGAATCGTTTACGCGGGCATAATGTCCATATAGGGAAATTACCCGCTCTACCGGTTCGCGCAATACGGTAAAATAGTGCGGTGCAATATCCAGCAAACGGTGAACCCCATACGAAAAATGGCCATATAAAACCTGAATATCGGAGCGTCGTTTTCGAAACGTTTCTATAAATGCCCGGTTCGGGGCGGGCAGGTTCAGTTCTGCTTCGTAAACCCGGCAGACTTGTTCCGGTTGATATTGTGAAGTGACAACCTTTCGCAACGAAATGCCGCCTGTCTTGGGAATGTGGGAAAAAATCAGGATGGGCTGCTTCAATTCGGCGTAACCTCATAGCCAAATTGCCGCAATTCATCGCCCATAATATTTTTCGCTATTTCTTTCTCCTCATCCGTCATCTCCGTTTTCCAGCGCCCGATAGAGGCTTTTGGCACGGAACTGGTGCCGTGGCTGGCAAAAAGGGCGGCGGTGCGTTTGTCGATATACTTAAAAACAGAAG
>CAXHHS010000114.1:0-12317 GCA_964015645.1 uncultured bacterium | reverse complement strand
CGCTGTTGCCGCTATGTCGACCCAGGAACAAAGTGGCGCGGCGCCTGCAACTCTACTCTTCGATGGAACGCTAAACCGCAACGTCGATTGGGCTGTGGTTGCATTTGAAATCCGTTCCGGTGGAAATGCCGGCGGCGGCACCACGCAATACTCGTTGACGGCGAATGTGAATGGCTCCGGTAGCATTACGGCGAACCCTCCCGGCAATTTATACGATGAAGGAAATAGCGTAACACTAACCGCGATTCCCGACTCCGGTTATGAATTTAGCGGTTGGAGCGGCGATTTAAGCGGCACTAACAACCCGGCAACAGTCGTTATGGATTCCGATAAAACCGTTACGGCGACATTTACGGAAATCGTTGTTCCACAATTTACAATTTCTACCAATGTTCTTGGCTCCGGCAGCATTGCTTTAGAGCCGCCCGGAGGCGTTTATAATACCGGAACAGTTGTTACCTTTACAGCGATCCCGGAAACCGGATTCCAGTTTACTACCTGGAGCGGCGATCTGAATAACAATACCAATCCGCAGACACTAACAATCGACTCCGATAAAACCATCACAGCGGTATTTACCGAACTCCCGCCGGGGCAATTTAGCCTGAATACTACGATAAGTGGTTCCGGCAGTGTAGCGCTTAATCCTCCCGGCGGTGTTTATGATGCCGGAACAGTTGTTACCTTAACGGCGATTCCCGATAGCGGATTTCAATTCGACACCTGGAGTGGGGATTTAAGCGGTTCAACCAATCCCGATACAATTGTTGTTGATTCCGATAAAGATGTTACCGCCGAGTTCACAGAAATACCGCTTCCACAATACTCGCTCAACCTTTCTACTATTGGGGAAGGGAGCGTAGTGCTTGATCCCCCGGGAGGTATTTACGATGCTGGCACAGTTGTCACTTTAACTGCAACCCCCAACTCCGGTTATCAATTTGATGGTTGGAGCGGTGATTTAAGCGGAACGACGAATCCGGCAACAATTACGATGGATACCGATAAATCTATTACTACAAACTTTATCGAACAAACCGGCGGTGGAGGCGGTGGCCCGGTGGTTCACGAAGAAACCGTTTCCGGTGGCGTTTCAGCGCTTACTACCGTTAGCACCGCTAATGCAATTACCGCCGCCAGCGATAATCTCTATCTTGCAACCATCGCGACGCGCGACCCGGTAGAAGTTACCTCGGTGAGTGGTTTGGGCTTAAACTGGTCACTGGTAAAAGCACAATGTTCCGCTCGCGAAAAAGAGAATGTTGCAATTTGGATGGCAACCGGCAATCCCGGCGGCAGCGGCATAGTTAGCGCCACACTGGCGGAAGCTACGGAAAATGTTGTTATAACTGTATCCCGTTTCTCCGGTGTAGATGCCAGCAATCCCATTGGCCAGGTTATTGGCGGCAATACGCTTGGGCTGGATGGCGCTTGCAGCGGCGGCGTTGATAATGCCGCATATTCATTCAATATTACATCGGCAACGAGCGATGGATTAATTTTCGGCGCAATTGCCCATCGCAATCGAAGAAATACACCGGGTGCAGGATACACGGAATATGGTGAATATGAACAGGATGGCTCTACCGGTGGCAATACATTACGAACGTCCTTGCAAGGCCGTGATATGGCAACTCCGGCAACGATCGCTTTCGACGGCGTTTTTAATCGCAATGTCGATTGGGCAGTGATTGCGCTTGAAATTCGCTCTGGCGGCAGCGGTGGTGGAACCGCACAATATAATTTGACAACCAATACAATCGGTTCCGGCAGCATCAGTTCAACTCCATCCGGCAGCGTATTTGATGAAGGCATGGTTGTTTTGCTAACTGCGACACCGGCGGCAGGCTTCGAATTTACTGGCTGGAGCGGCGATTTAAGCGGCGATACCAATCCGGCATCGACTGTTATGAATTCCGATAAATCCATAACAGCTAATTTTAGCGAAATTGTTATCGAGCAGTATAACCTGACGGTGAATGTTGAAGGGGCCGGAAATGTAACGCTCGATCCCCCCGGCGGTATTTATGATGATGGCAGCATCGTAACACTCACTGCTACTCCGGATTCCGGCTACCAATTTAGCGGTTGGAGCGGCGATTTAAGCGGTTCCAATAATTCTGCAACCATTACAATGGATGGCAATAAAACTATCACAGCGACTTTTTCAGAGATTTCTACGGAGCAATATACGCTTTCGGTTGTAACAATTGGCGATGGCAGCGTATCGCTCGATCCTTCGGGCGGCACTTACAATGCCGGTGCCGTTGTTACGCTTACCGCTGTTCCGGCGCAAGGATATGAATTCAGCGCCTGGGGTGGAGACCTTATCGATACCGCGAACCCCATTACAATTACGATGAATTCCGATAAATCCATCGCAGCTGCTTTTGTTGAAGTTCCACCGGAACAATTTACCGTAACCACAACGATTTCCGGTTTGGGGACTATTACGCTCGATCCTTCCGGCGGCACTTACAATGCAGGAACAATTGTCACCTTAACTGCAACGCCTGACAATGGCTACGAATTCAACGAATGGAGTGGCGATTTAAGCGGCTCGGATAACCCGGCAACGATTACGGTAACTTCCGATCAAAATATTACTGCCACATTTATCGATCAAAACGTAACCCAATATACCTTAAACACACTTCCGGTTGGTTCGGGAAATATTTTACTCGATCCCCCGGGGGAAACTTATGCCGAAGGAACGGTAGTAACCTGTACTGCAACGCCGGATGCCGGTTTTCAATTCAGCGGTTGGGGCGGCAATTTAAGCGGATTTGAAAATCCTAATACACTCATTATGAATGGTAATAAAACCGTTATCGCCGCTTTTACGGAGCTGCCGCAAATTTTCTTTACGCTCTCCACCAATGTGGATGGCCCCGGCAGCGTTACACTGGAACCGCCCGGCGGTACCTATCAAATCGGAACCACTGTAGCCATTACCGCGACGCCGAATACCGGGGCGCAGTTTGATGGCTGGAGCGGCAGCTTGAGTGGCGACACTAACCCCGAAACACTGACGATGACGGCAAATCAAACTGTAACCGCTTCCTTTAGCGAAATCGATACCTCCGGCGGCGGCAGCAGCGGCCCGGTGGTGTACGAAGAAACCGTTACCGGCGGTGCCACGGAATTAAACGTCGTCTCTACCAGTGGAAATGTTACTGCCGCCAGCGGCGATCTTTATCTAACTGCCGTTGTAACCAAAAATCGCACGGATGTCCTTTCCGTCGAAGGATTAGGCTTGAACTGGAGCCTGGTAAAAGCGCAATGCTCCGCCCGCAGCCAAAATGGCGTGGAAATTTGGATGGCAATGGGAAACCCATCCGGTGATGGTGTTGTGTCAGCAACCCTTGCCAGCAGCCCCTCCAATTCAATTATTGCGGTTAGCCGTTATTCCGGCGTCGATTCCTCGACACCGCTCGGAATGACAATTTCCGGGAATACACTCGGCCTGGATGGCCCGTGCAGCGGCGGTGTTGATAATGATGCCTATGCGTTCAATTTTAATACCACGACAGATGGCGCTATGATATTCGGTGCCATTGCCCTGCGCAACCGCCGCCACACATCCGGTGCAAATTACACCGAATTAGGCGAATTTGTTCAAGATGGCGCCCTGGGCGGGGATAAAGCGACACTGGCGATTCAGGAACAATTGGTCGCTTCTCCTGCAACTGTGACGTTGGATGGCGTATTTAATAAAAATGTCGATTGGGCCGTTATCGGGGTAGAAATTCGCCCCGGTGGTGCCGGTACCATGGCCTTTATCGCAAGCGATGCCGGAAAAATCGAAACCCCGGTAAGCGAAAGCGAAACGGATAGAAGTTCCGGCCAAAATTCAAACCCCGGTAGAACGAGGGTTGCAACCGCCGGTTCGCAATATTATTGGAAATTTAATGTTCAGGGCGTCGAGAGCCGTTCGATTACATCTGTAAAATTAAAACTATTTGTAGAAAGCGGGGTTTCGCAATCGCTTTCGGTATATTCCGTTTCCAATCATTATGAAAATTCTTGGTCTGCCTGGAAAACCATTGGGTTAAACGCTACCAGCGCGCCGCTAATTAAAGGAGATGCGCTCAGCACAGCAGCCGTGCAAAAAACCGCCGGTTGGATGATGTTTGATGTTACGCCGGTAATCTCCGGCTCCGGTGAGTTTAGTTTTGCGCTGCCTGCCGGTGCAGATAATCAAATTCATTACCTGCCAAATATCGAAGGCCGGCAACCGCAGCTAATCGTTGAGCTTGGGCAAAACAATTCCCGTGATAGCGAACCGGGAGACATTGCCCAGCAATCCAATGAACCCCAAATTTCCACGCTTTCCAATGCGCCGGTTATGCTAAACCAAACCACGGCGCTTCCCAAACAATTAATCCTTGGATCCAATTATCCGGAGCCGTTTAACCCGGAAACCACAATCGAATACGCCCTGCCGGCAGACGCCCGGGTTCGTTTGGAAGTCTTCAATGTTTTGGGACAACGGATGAGAGTTCTGGTTGATGAAGTGCAATCCGCCGGATTCCAAAAAGCGGTTTGGGAAGGCAAAGACGAATTTGGCAACGAAGCCGCTTCCGGTGTATACTTTATTCAGTTAACGGTTGGCAGTGAAAAGCTGGTTGGAAAAATGACACTCCAAAAATAACCGATAGGCCAATAAATCCTTAAGTGTTAAGTTAAGCATAATTAAAACGTTGGCAGGTGGCAGTAGCAGAAGGCAGTGAAACAAAGATTACCGCTGTTATTGCTACTGTCACTTTTCGAGAGGCGCGCATATCAACATAGAAAATTTTGCTTTCGATCACATCAGTTTGACGGGTATCAAAATAGTTTATTTAAAATTATGCTGAATTTTAGACCTTTTTTTTTCAATTTCCTTCCTTCTGCTCCTTCAAACATTTGAAAAATGGCAGCGTGTTGAATACATTTCCCCTTTTGTATGAATAGCCCATGTTACGTACGTATGGAAAAAAGAGTGTAAACCTCCTGGAGTCCAGGATGGACTTCTCAATCCCCACCCGAAAGGATGGAGCTAACAATTTTAGTAAAAACAAATAATTAGTCCTACGATTCATCGCAGGATCTCGGGGTTGCCAAATCCTTTTTTAGCCCTTCAAGGGCTTCTGCTGGCCTGCGTTCGTAACGCCAATGAATGAAGCTCGATATGTAATTTTTTGTGTAAGAATTTTTAACTTTATAATGTGCATAGCATCACTCACGTAACCTGATCTCAACTTACTTTCATTACGTTAGTCCGTATTCCTCTTTGAAATAGTGCAAATATAGTGTTTTATCGATCAGATATAGCTTTTTTGAGTGTGAAAAATAGCGGTTATGCGACACTATTAGACCGGCAACCCTGTATTAACATGTTGTTCATCCTTTCCCGTAGGGAGCACTTTCGTGCCAACTCCGCTGAGGATGACTGCTGCGTCACGCCGAGCGGGGTCGAAGCGTCAAGGCCCAATATGACAATATCAACTTGATAGTCTGCTAACCGGCTCTATATTTTTTTACATAAAACACTATTTTACCATCCTCATTTAAACCTTAAATCTAATCCATTTTTTTACAGATCATCAGATTCTCAAGGATGGAGAGATTTTGGCTAATACCCAGGGATGCCATACGAGGAGTAAAAACGCCTTATCATGCGGAACCGGTCGTTCTTTTAAAACAACGGTTTCCGTAAATCTTGGGAGAAATTTTTTATGGAGTATAAGGTTAATATACATACTGGAGTTTGGGAAATGGCAAAATTATACGGCTCATCTTTTTCTATATTGAAAAAGCTTAAACATATAGTTGGCATAATATGCAGTTTTTCTATTTTCATATCTACTGCAATTAATGCCCAATCGACACCCATTACGGCTGGTTATCGAACGATCAGTTTTTCCAACAATATTGTTGGCGAACCTACCGGCGAAAAACCGGAGAGTAAAATCTGGTGGAATGACGGCGCCTGGTGGGGATATTTATGGTCCAACAACGCTGATGAATACCGGATTTACGAGCTGAAGCTGCCCGGCCATCTTTGGTTGGATACCGGGGTTGGCGTTGATGACAGAACTACGACCATTGCCGATGTTTTATGGGATGGCAACAAATTATATATCGTAAGCCACGTTTTTACATCCTCAGACCAGGGGCCAACATCCTCCGCAAATGCCGCGAGGCTATATCGTTACAGCTACGATGGAACATATTCGCTGGATAGTGGGTTTCCGGTTCTTGTCAATAACTCCAAATCCGAAACCCTGACAATTGCCAAAGATGGCGCCGGAAAATTATGGATTACCTGGGTAGAGGACGATCGGGTAAAAGTAAACCGTAGTGTTGGAGACGATCTTACCTGGGGGACCCCCTTTGATATCCCCGGCCAAAGTGGTGATGTAGAACCGGATGATATTTCCGTTATCACCTCCCTGGATGGCGGTATTGGCGTTATGTGGAGCGACCAGACAACAGATGATAAAAGCATTTATTTTAATATCCATAATGACGGTGATCCCGACACCCAATGGCAGGGAAGAGAAGCCGCGTTGCAAGACCCCGATTTGGGAAGCGTTGCCGACGACCATATCAATTTAAAACCAACTTGTGATAGTGACGGCAATATTTACGCGGTTATCAAAACAAGTTTACGGAATAATTCAGACGACCCGATTTGTTTTGTTATCAAAAGAACTGCTTCCGGCACCTGGACCCGGCATGAAGTGGCAACCGTAGAATATGATTACACTCGCCCGGTAATGCTAATAGACGATGACAATAAAGAGGTATATGTCTTTGCAGTAACAGATTACGAGGTTGCCGATGAGACAAAAATCTACTTCAAAAAAGCCAGTTTAAATAACCTGGTATTTGAGCCTGGCCTGGGAACCCCATTTATTGAGAGTGAAACGGATTTACAAATCCACAATCCCACAACTACAAAACAATGTGTAACGAGTGAATCCGGGGTGCTGGTACTTGCCAGTGACAAGATTTCTAACTTCTATATACACAATTATTTAGAGGTAAATAAAAACCCGGTTATTCAATCCCATACGCCCGCATCCGGCCCCGTTGGCACAGTTGTAGAAATTAGCGGGTTGTTATTAGACAGTGTAACAATGGTTTATTTTAATGGTGTTGCGTCGCCGGCATTTACCGTTGTAAGCGATACTTTGATTCAAGCCGTGGTGCCTGTCGGTGCGACAACCGGGCCAATTACAGTAACGAGCAATTTGGGCAGCGACACAAGCCAGGAAAATTTTTCAGTAAGCATACCGCCTTTTAACCTGGTTGTGAATACCGACGGGTTTGGCTCCGTAACCCTGGATCCTCCCGGCGGCATCTACAATTTAGTTAAAGATGTTTCGGTGACAGCAACACCTTCCGAAGGATATGTGTTCAATGGTTGGAGCGGGGATATTGAATCAGGCGAAAATCCCCTAACCGTTACGGTAAACTCGGATATTGCGATAACCGCAAATTTTATAGATATCGAACAAACCCTGGTTCCCACCCTGGAAGAAATCCAAACCGGCAGCCAAAGCGGGTTGGGGTCCGTAACCAATACGAGTGGCGAGTTAGAAAAAGTTAATGGCGCTCTATACCTGGCATGTATTTCCAGCAGAAAAGCAGAACAAGTAATTTTTGTTGAAGGCCTGGGATTAAACTGGACGCAATTAAAAACCCAATGCGCCGGTCGCAACAGTAACGGGGTAGAAATTTGGATGGCCCAGGGGAATCCCACTGGCAGCGGGTTTGTAACGGCTACATTTGCCAACTTCCCAAACCATGCTGTTATTGCCGTCTCTCGATATTCCCAGGTGGATGAAAGCAATCCTATCGGCGCAATGATCTCCGGGAACACCAATGGGCTTGATGGCGAATGTGATAATGGCGATGATACGAATCTTTACGCTTTTAATTATACCCTGCAAAACCAGCGCTCCGGTGCCTTTGTGGCAACCGCGATGCGCCATAAAGCCCATACGCCCGGCAGCGGCTACACGGAAATTGTAGAATTAAGCCAGGGCGATGGTAACGACGTCGCCAGTTTGGCGCTTCAGGAAAAGTTTGTGCCAATGGCCTCCGCTATCAATGTTGATGGCACATTTGATAGCAATGTCGATTGGGCCACAATTGCATTAGAAATTAATTCCGGCATTGGTGGTATCACAGCCCCGGTTCGCTCTGTTACTGTAAACATTAACGGTGAAGGGAGCGTAACGCTGGACCCGCCAGGCGGGTTATACGAAGAAGGTACTATCGTTACCCTGGCGGCGACAGCCGGGGAACATCATGAATTTAGCGGTTGGAGCCAGGATTTAACCGGCAGCGAAAATCCCAAAACAGTTACGGTTATCAATGATATGGAAATAGCCGCTAACTTTACACAATTGCCGGATTTTGATATCAACGTCGAAATCAATGGGGTAGGAACAGTTACCCTGGATCCCCCTAATGGACCTTATTTCATAGGCGATGTCGTTACCCTAACTGCGGCTCCCGGCTCTAATTTCGAATTCGAAGGATGGAGTAACGACCTCATCAGCACTGGAAAAACGGAATCTGTGACAATTGGCAGCAACGATCTTTTGATCGAAGCAACTTTCACACAATTGCCCGATTTTGAGGTCAACATCATCGTTATTGGCTCCGGCCAGGTGCAGCTTACGCCGCCCGGCGGCCAGTATCCGGCAGGCCAGGAAGTCACTTTTCTGGCAGTTCCGGATACCGGGTTTGCTTTTGCCGGATGGCTGGGAGATTTTAGTGGTTTAACCAATCCCCGGACGGCCATAGTTAACACCAATATGTCAATCATCGCCTTATTTACGGAGTTGGCGCAATTTACAATTACAACCAATATTTCCGGCTCCGGGAGCATTATTTTAGATCCGCCGGGAGGGGAATATTATATCGGTACTTCGGTAACGGCAACTGCCGTCCCGGATTCCGGTTTCGAATTCAACAGTTGGGTCGGCGATCTCAGCGGAACGTTAAATCCTCAATCCATCCTGATTAACGAAAACAAAAACATCGTTGCCAACTTTAACCAATTGCAACAATTTTCCTTAACCACAGAAAGCCTCGGAAATGGGAATATCGATATAGACCCACCCAGCCCTTCTGGTTTATATTTTAATGGGACAGCACTAACCCTTACCGCGATTCCGGATGCTGGCCATATTTTCGACAATTGGTTAGGCGATTTAAGCGGGTCTGCCAACCCGGATACGTTGTTTATGACGGAAAACAAGAGCATCCAGGCAGCTTTTTCCGCGATTCCGGAATATTCCATCAATACTAATGTCGTTGGCGCTGGAAGTATTGTGCTAGATCCCCCGGGCGGCACTTATTTGAGCGGCACATCAGTAACAATTACACCGGTTTCTGGCCCTGGCTTTATTTTTGGCGGATGGCGGGGCGATTTAAGCGGCTATGCGCAGCCACAAACCATACAAATTAGCGGAGATATGAATATCACCGCATTATTCGGAGTGAATCCCACCCCCAGGTACCCAAATGGTATTTGGACATCTGCGAATGAACTCAGCACTATTCCCATTTCCGGGCCGGCCTGGGAAGCAATGTTAGCTGTCGCCAATTCTCCGGCAGGAACCCCGAACTTATCAGATGAAAATGAAACTGTGAACACCAATGTGCTTGCCAAAGCGCTGCTGTATGCCCGCACCGGCCAGGAATCTTACCGTACGGATGTAATTGCAGCAATTACCACCGTTATCGGTACCGAGCAGGGCGGAAATGTACAGGCGGTTGGTAGAAAATTGTTTGCCTACATTATTGCCGCAGATCTTGTCGGCCTGCCGGCTATCCTGGATTTTGCATTTCGCAATTGGCTGCAAACGGTATTAGACACCAACCTGCAAACCTATACCTTGCGTACCGCCCACGAAACATTGCCGGATCAGCGCGGCCTTCATGCCGGCGCCACCCGGGCGGCAGCAGCAGTTTTCCTGGGAGATTCCCTGGAACTCTCCAGAACGGCAATGGTCTTTTTCGGATGGTTAGGCGGTAGGGAATTTTATGATGAATTTACATTCTCCAATTTAAGCTGGCAAGCCAATCCTGCCGAACCGGTGGGAATTAACCCCCTGGGTGCAATGTTAAATGGCCAACCGGTGGATGGTGTACTGCCGGAAGACCAGGCCAGCGGTGGAAATTTTGACTGGCCGCCAGCGCAAGCCAATCAAGTTTACGAATCCTTGCAAGGCGCTTTCGCCCTGGCGGTAGTTTTATACAGGGCGGGATATGCAGTGGATTTTTGGAATGATAAAGCACTCTTACGGGCTTTTCAATGGCTGCACGACGAGGCTAATTTCCCTGCGGTTGATGGTAATGGCTGGTTGCCGTATTTAGTGAATTTTCTTTATCAAAGCAATTTCCCGGTACCAATTCCCGCCCAACCGGGGCTTAATGCCGGATGGAGCGATTGGAGCCACAATAGCCAGTTTACCTTAGTCGCCAACAATAATGGTTCCGGCACTATTGCTTTAAGTCCGCCGGGGGGAATTTACGATCCTAACACAGAAGTAACCCTGACCGCTACACCGGATTCCGGCTATGTTTTTTCTAATTGGAGTGGTGATCTAAGTGGCAGTGAAAATCCCGCTGCACTCACAATGGATAATCATAAAACGCTAACGGCAAATTTTACTTCCATAAAAAGCGTTACCGCCAACATTATTGGGAATGGCAACGTTTCATTCGATCCTCCCGGCGGCATTTACCCGGTCGGAACCGAGATTGCTATAACCGCTGTTGAAGATTCCGGAAATATCTTTTTCGGCTGGGGAGGCGACGCTAACGGCAATGAAAATCCGTTAACCATAGTTGTCGATGGCGATAAATCAATAGATGTGATATTTATTCGCCAATTTGCCATTGATATAACGGAAATCGGCGGGGGAAGCGTCTCATTTATTCCTCCCGGTGGCGTGTATAACGAAGGAACAAATGTTGTTGTAACCGCCGCCCCCGATTCCGGCAGTACTTTTGGCGGATTTAGCGGCGATTTGATCGGACTGATCAATCCCCAGGCAATCGCTATGGACAGCGACAAAGATATTACAGCCAATTTTGACCAAACGTTTTTATTGAATGCCAATATAGAGGGCCAGGGAACGGTAACATTCGATCCCGCAGGTGGTGTTTATGGAGTAGGAACAGAAGTAACCGTAACCGCCATTCCCGACTCCGGTAGTATCTTTGGGGGATTTAGTGGCGATTTAACCGGGTTGGCCAATCCACAAACCATCATCGTAGGTCAAAATAAAAATATAACGGCGAGCTTTACCCGGCAGTTTAGGTTAGCGCTGGAAACCAGCGGCTCCGGCACTCTCAGTTTAAATCCTCCCGGCGGTATTTATGATAGCGGTACAACTGTTGTCGTAACCGCAGTTCCCGCTTCCGGCCATGTATTAAGCGGTTGGGTTGGCGATTCAACCGGATTTCAAACGCCCACAACCTTTACCCTGGCAATGGATTCCGATAAAACCGTACGAGGGATTTTTACCGAAATTCCACAGCCGAATGTAGCCAGCGGCTTATGGATAAATGCGCTGGAAATCTCCGGTTTGCCAGATTTTGGCCCCGCCTGGGATAGCATGCTTGCCAGTGCCAATTTGCCCGCAGGCGCGCCGGACCTATCGAACTCAAATAATACAGCCGGAACCAGCATACTTGCCAAAGCACTCGTTTTTAGCAGAACCGGGGTGCAAAGTTACCGCACTGAAGTTATCAACACCATTTTAGCCGCGATTGGTACCGAGCAAGGCGGCTCGGTAAATGATTTAGCTATGCAACTACCAGCATATATTGTCGCGGCGGATTTAGTCGAGCTTACCGGGAGCGAGGCAACCATCTTCAATAATTGGTTAAATGGCTTGCTATCGCAGGATTTTAACGGCGACAGGCTCCGCACGACTCATGAAACGTTTCCTAATAAAATCGGAAATTACGCCGGCGCCGCCCGGGCAGCAATCGCCGCCTACCGGGATGATGATGTGGAATTGGCGCGTGTCGCATTTGTTTTCAAAGGATTCTTAGGAGATCAAAATTCTTATACCGGTTTTACATTCGGCAATCTCGATTGGCAGGCGGATCCCAATGCGCCGGTTGGTATAAACCCGCAGGGAGCAGAAAAAAATGGCAATTCCATTGACGGCGTGCTGCCCGATGACCAGCAACTTAGCGGCCCATTCGCCTGGCCGCCAGCACAGGAAAAGTCCGTATACGAAAGCCTCCAGGGAGCATTGGTAACGGCAGTTATTCTTTATCGAAAAGGATATGAT
>CAXHHS010000113.1:0-12322 GCA_964015645.1 uncultured bacterium | reverse complement strand
TTTCGAACGTACCGCAGGGCAGTTTACCGGAACGTATTGCGGCGGCACAATTGCCTATGCCGAATCCATCGAAACGGTTGCAGAAAACCTTCTGGAAATCCGGCCAACGGTAATGGCCAGCGTTCCGCGCTTGTTCGAGAAAATCTATACCCGGATTATTGATTCGGTGGAGGAAGGCCCGCAGGTTAAACGAAAACTATTTTATTGGGCCGTAAAAACCGGCCGGCAGAAAACGATTTGCCGCCAGAAAAAACGATCTCCCTCGCTTTGGTTGAGATTGAAATTTAGCATCGCAGATAAGCTGGTATTTTCAAAAATCAAAGCGAAGTTAGGCGGGCGAATGAAGTTCTGTGTCTCCGGCGGCGCGCCGCTGGCAAAGGAAATCGGCGAATTTTTTACCGCCATCGGATTGCTGATTTTGGAAGGCTATGGTTTGACGGAAACCTCTCCCATCATCAGTGTTAACCGTCTTGACAACTTTAAATTTGGCACCGTTGGATTGCCTCTGGATAATATTGAAGTGAAAATTGCCGAAGATGGCGAAATCCTGACACGTGGCCCGCATGTGATGCAAGGCTACTACAACAAAGAAGCCAATACGCGGGCAATCATCGACGACAGCGGCTGGCTGCACACCGGGGATATCGGGCATTTTGATCAAGATGGTTTTTTGGCCATCACGGATCGTAAGAAAAACCTTATCGTAACCGCCGGGGGGAAAAATATTGCCCCGCAGAAAATGGAGAACCTGCTAATTATGTCGCGCTTTGTGGAACAGGCGCTGGTAATTGGCGACCGGCGAAAATTTTGCTCCGCCATCATCGTTCCGAATTTTGAAGCGCTTGAAAAATATGCCAAAGAAAATGAAATATTCGTTCAATCCCGGCGGGAACTTTGCGTAAATCCCGATATTCTCCGTTTAATGCAGCAAGAGGTCGATGCCGTTAATCAACGTTGCGCCTCCTTCGAAACGATTAAAAAATTTCTGTTGATCAATCAGCCATTTTCTATCGAAAGCGATGAATTGACACCATCGATGAAAGTGCGGCGAAAGATCGTTGAGGAAAACTATCGCGAGGCGATTGATGCGCTTTATGAGGAATCACCGGTAAAAGTGTAAGCGCGCGGAATATTGGAATAATGGAATGATGGATTTTTGATAATGGGAAAAACGAAACCGCATCTACCGGTAAAGCTAATTGCCGCAATTACAATTACCGCAACGGAACTTTGGAAAGATGTAAAAAATAAATTGGAACTGCTGTACTCGCCAATAGATTGTGCCATGGATTGGTATGATTTTACCCATACGGATTACTACAAACCGGAGATGGGAGAAAATCTCATAAAACGAATGGTCGCTTTCGAAAAATTAATTTCGGCGGAAATACTCTCTCAAATTAAACTGACAACCAATGATTTGGAAGATCGCTACGCTATTGAAGGCAAGCGACAGGTGAATATCGACCCTGGTTATATTTGCCCGCCCAAATTGGTGCTGGCAACTACAAAAGATTTTGCGCACCGTATTTATTTGGATAAAGGCATTTTTGGCGATATTCACTTAAAATATGTCAAGCAGCATTTTCAGCCACAGGAGTGGACGTATCCGGATTACAAAGAACCTGCCGTTCTGCGCTTTTTTGAGAAGGTGCGCGAAATCCATCTCTTGCAGTTAGGGGGATTGGCAAGTTAAGAATAATTAGCAGCCAAAAGTATTTGCAAAAAACGAATCCAAATTTCTCATCTCAAACTCCATCATTTTTAATTAGAATATCTCAACTGCAAATATTATCTTCTTTGAAAAATGAAAGTTATTTGAATTGATTGAAAAAGATTCTAAAAGAAACAATCTGAAATGAAAAAACATCCTCTTGATGAAACAGTTAAGTTTGTTCGAAGAACAAGTTTCCCATGTAGCACCCAATGTGGCTTCAGTACCTCAATATAGCCCATTAAGATATCCTGGTGGTAAAACCTGGCTATATCCATTCGCCAAAAAATGGTTAATGAATAAGAAGAATAAAACCTTGATCGAACTGTTTGCCGGTGGTGCTAGTGTTGGATTGGCAGCCGCGATTGAAGGATGGGTAAGTGAAGTAATATTAGTAGAAAAAGATGAATATGTAGCGTCGCTTTGGCAAGCAATAGCAAATGATGACGCCGAATGGTTGGCAAATAAGATAATCAAATTTGATTTTACTGAGGAAAATATTGATAAAGCATTAGCTGAAGAAAGTAAAAGTATTCCTGATAAAGCATTTGCGTTAATACTTAACAATCGGATAAGTAGAGGTGGAATTTTAGCTCATGGGGCCGGAAGAATTAAACATGGTGAAAATGGAAAAGGGTTAAAGTCAAGATGGTATCCCAAAACTTTACAACAAAGAATATTACGGATAGCTCAACATAAGGATAGATTAAGAATTATTTCGAAAGACGCTTTTACATTAATTGATAAATATATAAATAATACTGATGCTATGTTTTTCATTGATCCGCCATATACTGTTGCTGGCAGAAGACTCTATACTTATTCAGAAATAAATCATGAATATTTATTTTCAATAATGAAGAATTCAAAAAGCGATTTTTTAGTGACCTATGATGATACTGAAGAAATTGAAAATTATGCAGCAAAATATGGATTTGAATTTGAAAGAGTTTTAATGAAAACTACACACCATATTAAGAAATATGAGTTATTGATAAGCCCTGATTTATCCTGGCTCTAATAGAAAGCTATGTTTATGAAGTTTAGCGAAAATAGGATGCTGTTTTTCATCTACTTTCTGCCGATGAACGCATTTCAAACCAACAACGGACAACAATCTTGTCAAATCAAACCACCTACAAAGACGCCGGCGTCGATATTGAAAAAGCGGAACAATCGCTCAACCGTTTAAAACAGCGCATCAATGAAACTCACACTTCGGAAGTGCTTTCCGGGGTGGGGTTATTCGGTGGGTTTTACGACCTATCGCAGCATAATATCGCACAGCCGGTGTTGGTATCTTCCACCGATGGCGTGGGCACCAAACTGCGGGTCGCAATGCTGGCAAATCGACACGATACTGTCGGGCAGGATTTGGTGAACCACTGCATTAACGACATTGCCGTAAGTGGTGCTAAACCATTGTTTTTTCTGGACTATTTTGCCAGCGGAAATTTACAGCCAACGGTGTATGAGGCGGTTATCAGCGGTCTTGCCGTTGGCTGCAAAAATGCCGGTATTCCCCTCATCGGCGGGGAGACAGCGGAGATGCCGGATTTTTACCAACCCGGCGATTACGATATGTGCGGCACAATTGCCGGCATTGTCGATAAATCTAAAATCATCACCGGTAAAAATATCAAAAAAGGCGATGTGCTGATTGGCGTTGGCAGCAACGGGTTGCATACCAATGGCTACACCCTGGCGCGCCATGTGCTTTTAAAACGGTTTTCGGTTGATGATAAAATCGATGAATTAGATGAAACGCTGGCGGATGAACTTCTAAAAATTCATCTCAATTATCACCCGTTGATTTCGCGAATTATCGCGCAAATTCCGGTAAACGGTATTTCTCATGTAACCGGCGGCGGTATTGTTAAAAATACCCAGCGGCTGCTGCCAAAGGGATTATCGTTACAAATCGATTGGGAAAGCTGGCCGGTTCCGCCAATTTTTAACTTCATCCAAAAAGCCGGAAATGTACCGATTGAAGACATGCGCCAAACGTTCAACATGGGAGTCGGACTAATTTTTGTTGTTGATGCTCAACATCAAAACGAAATACTGGAGTTCGGACAGCAATCGACTTTTAAGTTTTATTTAATGGGGAATATAGAATGATATATTTTATCGCAATGATCGTCATTAGCTATTTATGCGGTTCTATTCCGACCAGTATTATTGCCGGTAAGCTGCAAAAAGGCATCGACATCCGCCAGCATGGCAGCGGTAATGCCGGCGCAACGAACGTATTTCGCGTATTGGGTTGGAAAACCGGGCTAATTGTGCTGCTAATCGATATGGCGAAAGGGTTGATTCCCACTGTTTGGGTGTCGCAGTTAGGCGCAAATTCCGGCTTTGGTTGGGAGGCGATAAATTACCAGGTTCTTGCCGGCGTCAGCGCCGTTTTCGGGCATATCTGGACAATTTTTGCCAAATTTAAAGGCGGCAAAGGGGTTGGTACGGCTGCCGGAATGGTTATCGGTTTAGCACCGGTTGCGGTGTTGATCTGCATCGTTGTATTTGCGATTACTGTTTGGCTAACGCGGTTTGTTTCGCTCGGTTCCATTTTAGCATCGATTACCTTTTTCGCCGTTATCTTCATTCAACGGTTTGTGTTGGAACAACCGATCCCCGACCTGCTGCTTATTTTCAGCATCTTTATCCCGGTGTTGATTATTTTTACCCACCGCTCAAATATTCAGCGGTTATTAAAAGGGGAAGAAAATAAAATGACTTTTGGAAAATCAACGGCAAATCAATAGCAAAATGTAAAAATATTGTTAGGCGGATTCACGCAATACTATAGAAAGAGGGAGTGGTATGAGTCGAATTCATAAGACCAGCAGCGACATCGAGGCAGCCGTGCAAGATGGTTGGAAGCGAGTGAGGCAGCTTCGAAGCTTTCTGCCGAATTATTCCAGCCGGATTCGGGATACGGAGATCCCGATGCCCGCGCGGCGGACGAACATCGGCTACAGTCAGTACGGCTTGAGGCGGAGCGATTCTTCCGCGAGTACCACGACCTTGACCGGCGGGACATAGAACTCAAGATGCTTGACCTGCAACGTTCCCAGCGTTTGGCAACCTGGGCGTCTTTTGCCGTCGCCGCCATAGTTGGACTGGCCACAGTTGTCAGCACCCTAGTTGCGCTATTCAAGTGAGGTACTACCTCTAAAAATCAAGTTTTGATTTTTAGAAAAAGGTGACTATTTTGTTTTGGAATTCGTGGTTGTCTAAAGAGCCGATTATATAAAATCAATGGGAGAAATCAATGATAGGCGAAGAATTAAAAGAGATAATAAAAGAGAGCATAAGAGAAGTTTTAAAAGAGGAGAGATTCTCGCTTTATGAAATTCTTATACCCTATATTACCCGGAAAGAATTAAATGAAATTCAGAAGAAATTTGGCTCGCCTCAAAAATATAATGAGAATGATTTTGTCGATATGACCGCCTGGATAAAAGGATGAGAGTTAAGTTTAGCCGAAGCGCCGTAAGATTTTTGGACAAAATAACCGAAAAAGATAAAGAACGAATCCGCCAGAAAATTAAGGCTTTAGTATTATCCATCGAAGAACAGGGGATTATTCCATTTCGAGAGATGGACATAAAAAAATTATCCGGAGAATGGTCTGAATTTTTTAGAATGAGAATTGGTAGAATTCGGGCAATCTTTAGAATTGATAGGGAAAAAGATGAGATTCTGGTTTATGAGATTGATTTTCGAGGCGATGTTTATAAAAAGTAAATTTCGCCTAACATTCGCTTCAACCCTGACGAGCGGATTCGGAGTGTTTGTGAAGGTTAACAGAAAACATAAAGTTGATTAAGGAAACAGTGATGAAAAACGTCATCCTAAAAACCGAAATCCTCAATGCCAAACTACTCAATCGTGGTAAAGTGCGCGATCTTTACGAAGCCGGGGACAATTTGTTAATCGTCGCAACCGACCGCATTTCCGCTTTTGATGTGGTGATGAATGAAGGCATTCCTTCCAAAGGAATGGTGCTGACGCAGCTTTCCAAATTCTGGTTTTCGCAAACGGAGGATATTGTTGCCAACCATTTTATCACCGATGATGTTTCAAAATTCCCAGCGCCGTTTAACGCCCATGGTGACATTTTGCAAGGCCGCTCCATGCTGGTCAAAAAAGCAAAACCACTGCCGGCGGAATGTATTGTTCGCGGCTACCTGGCGGGATCGGGATGGAAAGAATATCGCAAAACCCAAACGCTTCATAAAATGCCCCTGCCATCCGGTTTGCTGGAGTCTTCCCGTCTGCCGGAAGCGGTGTTTACACCCTCGACAAAGGCAGAAGAAGGCCATGATGAAAACATTACCTTCGAAGAAATGCTCGACTTAATCGAAAAACCGTTAGCGGAAGCCGTTCGGGAAAAAAGCCTGCAAATCTATAACAAAGCGGTAAAAATTGCGGAGGAAAAAGGCATCATCATCGCCGATACCAAATTCGAATTCGGCGTTATGGATGGCGAATTAATTTTAATCGACGAAGTGCTCACGCCGGACTCCTCGCGCTTTTGGCCCAAAGACCAGTATCAACCGGGCAAATCCCAACCGAGTTACGATAAACAGTACGTGCGCGATTTTCTGGAAACACTGGACTGGGACAAAACGCCTCCACCGCCGGTTTTGCCGGGCGTTGTCGTCGAGAATACCTCCCGTAAGTATTTGGAAATCCTGAATATACTTGGCATACAAAAATGATGAATCGGGGAAACGGAGATTTTTTCACCGATTCCCCGTCTCCGGCTCATTCGAGCAAACCTTGTAAATCATTCATAAGGAAGAGCGATGCACAAAAATATCGCGGTAATCGGTGCCGGAAGTTGGGGGACAACGTTAGCAATTTTGCTGGGGCAAAAAGCGTATGATGTTACGCTGTGGGTGTTTGAGCCAAAGCAATTAGCAACAATGGAAAAAAGCCGCGAAAACACCCAATTTTTGCCAGGCGCAAAATTACCGGATAGTTTGCAGTTAACCGGGAGCCTGGCAACAGCAGCATCCAAAGCAGACATTTTAGTGCTCGCACCGCCATCACACGCGATGAGAGCTATTTGTGAAGAAATAAAACCAAATGTTCAACCGGAGCAAGTTGTAGTAAATGTTTCCAAGGGTATTGAAAATGATTCGCTTAAACGGATGTCGGAAATCATCGCGGAAATTCTGCCGATTCCCGAAGAACAAATTGCAACGCTTTACGGCCCCAGCCACGCGGAAGAAGTCAGCCACAGAATTGCTACGGCCGTGGTCGCTGCTTCGCCGGAACTAAAAACCGCCCGATTGGTACGGGACTTGTTCAGCACGGATTATTTTCGAGTGTATTCCAGTACCGACATTATTGGAGTGGAATGCGGCGGTTCCTTAAAAAATGTTGTTGCCATTGCCGCCGGTATTTGCGATGGCGCCGGTTTTGGCGATAATACCAAAGCGGCACTGCTAACGCGCGGCCTGGTAGAAATTAGCCGCCTGGGAATGGCCATGGGCGCGCAGCAGGAAACCTTTGCCGGTCTATCCGGTATTGGTGATTTAATTGTAACCTGTATGAGCAAACACAGCCGCAACCGCTATGTGGGCGAGGAAATAGGTAAAGGTAGAACGTTATCGGAAGTACTTGATGAAATGGTAATGGTTGCGGAAGGGGTAAAAACTACCCGCTCCGTGCATCAACTCTCCCAAAAATTGGGCGTGGAATTACCGATCTCCGAACAGGTGTACCAGGTGCTCTTTCACAATAAAAGCCCTCACGATGCTGTAGAAGAATTGATGGGGCGCGATCCGAAAGAGGAATGAGGTAGAAAATCTTACAATTACAGAGCCTGGTTACACCGGTTAGAAAACACCAATGTTATGTATGATACTTATGCCCGTTAAAAATGTACTAATGATTAATCTTCCCAATCGAATGAAGGTGGTAACAAATGAATTTTCTGAACTCTCCAATTTGCTTTACTCTTCAGTTTTTCAAAGGACAAACGTACGCGAAACTCTTCTCCACGTGAGGGAGCATTTCTTCCTGCAAGCCAGATATTATCCGTTGGAGAAGGATTATACTTTTCTTGAAGAAATCCATTGGGGAGAGCAGCAATTATAACATTCTCAAGTTTTTTTTCTTCATCATCCTCAGCATAATTATATTTTACAAAAATAGTTGTCGTAATAAATTTTTGCTCCTTTAATTCGAGAATTTTAGGAAGCTTACCCTCAACACTAACTGATTTACCAGATCTAATTTGTTCAATTTTCATAGAAGTCTGAGAGGTTTGTAAAGTAGCTGTTCTCTGGCCTTCTATTTTCTCGGCCTTTGAATCAACAAATAAAGCTTGTTTAATCGAATATTCAGGATGAAAGACATACCGTGCTCGTTTATAATCTATCTTACCGAATAGACGTTGATCAATTCTTGACATGCCAAGTTTATCCAACGCCTCTCGAGTAATATCTTCACCTATGTCTGCCGCTAAGTCGATTTCTATCTTAAAAATTTCGGCTGCTTCATTTCTGTAATCATATATTGCCTGAGTTACCATTCTTAGTGAAGCTTTTTCGATTTCTTCAAGTCGATCTGCATCCTGTTGTAAATCTTCCGGATTCAGTATCATAGAAATCCCATCTCTTCATTAGCAATAAGCGCTTTCGCGAGCTTTACGTATTTCTCTTCTTTTTCTATACCAACGTATTTACGATTTTCTTTAATGGCTGCTATAGCTGTTGTTCCACTTCCAATAAAACAATCAAGCACTGTTTCTTCCGGATCTGTTAAAAGTTTCATAACACGTCTTGGCAATTCAAGTGGAAATTTGGCTTCATGGTCGTTGTTTGATCTTACAGAAGGGAAACTCCATACTCCTCTTGACCCCCATTCCTTCCATTCTTTTTTTGAAAGCCTATTTCTATCATATTTGATGACTCCTGGTTTCCAAAGAAAATATAGATATTCAGATTCATCTACAGAACGATATGAAAGACTTGCCCAACGTGAATTTTCCCAAGTGGCATCTTTAACCCAAATTCTACGATCATATAAATAAAAACCACCTTCTAAACCCCATTCTTCAATTAAACCTCCGACAATCTTTATTCTTGTTTGAGGTTCATATTTTCCCCCTCTAATGTTGTTGCCGTTTAACCTTCTATCAATAGTTTGCTCGCTACAATTTAAGAGTTTAGCCAATTGGTATCTATTCAATTCAGGATTTTCGGCTATTGCCTTGAGTACGTCTTCTCTTGTAACCGAACTTCTACGCCTATTGATTGCCTCAGCTTGTATTTTAGGCATATTATGATCTTTAAAACATAAGATGTCAGCAATATTTATAACTAGAAATCCCCCGGGTTTGAGAATGGCAAAATGAAATATAATTACATTTTTAATAAGGTTCTGCCATTCTTCAAAAGATAGTTCAGATTCATATTCTTTTCCAACAAAATACGGAGGTGACCAAACACTAAGTGATATACTATTCGGCTTTATCTTCTTTAGAAATTCTCTTGCGTCTCCGTGGTATATCTGATTTGGCTGTAAATAGCTTCCTTCATCATCATTATTTTTAGTATAATAAATTTCTTTTAGCTCTTTTTGTAGATTCTTGGGAAGTCTCGAAAAATTTAATCCTGTTAAATTATGATCATTTGACATAAAACTTATCCCCTTGTAACCTTCTTAATTCTATTCGACTCCCAATTTTACAATATTCCGAGCTAAATATCTACCTTATTTTCCTCCAGCAAAATACCTTTAGCACATAACAACACATTTAGCCGTTAACCAGTACTCTGCATCGCCGCCGCAACCCCATTTATACTCAAAAATAATGCCTGCCTTAAATCTTCCGGCTTTATTTTCAGCCTTTTTTTCCAGCGCTGCAATAGCTCCAATTGCAGCAGGTTGAGCACATCGGTGTAGGGATTGCGCAGGACGATTGATTTTTTCAAAACCATCGCATTTTCCAGAATGGCGCTTTGGCCGGTAATTTTAGTGACCATATCAACGGCCATTTTAAAATCATCGGTAATTGTATTTAGAAAATCATGTTTTGATAATAGGGTATAATATTGGGAAATCGTTAAATGCGTTCGTTCCATCTCTAATTGAATGTTATCGACAACGGTGTGGAAAAACGGCCAGTCTTTATAAAGTGCCTGCATTGTTTTTAGCGACTCTTTATCCGATTGAACGATTTCGGCAAAGGCGATGCCGGTGCCGTACCAGCCGGGCAGGTTGATGCGGGTTTGCGTCCAGGCAAAAACCCAGGGAATAGCACGCAGGCTCTCAAAATCGACCTCTTTGGCGGATTTGCGTGATACCGGGCGGGAGGCGATTGGCAACCCGCTAATATGCTCGATGGGCGTGATTTCCGTATACCATTTCCAAAAATTCGGGAGGTTGACGAGAGATTGATATGCATTCATAGATCGACCTGCAACTCGCTCTAAAATTGCAGTTGCCTCAACGGAGTGAGCGGGTTGGGAGGATTTTTTGTTTTTACTATCCTGGGCAGCATAGAGCATGGCGTTAACGATTTGCTCCAAATGCCGGTGGGCAATTTCCGGTAACGCATATCGAAAGGTGATGACTTCCCCCTGTTCGGTAAACCGAATCCGCCCGGTATAACTTTTTTGGGGAAGCGCCAGGATCGCTTGATTGGCACGCCCGCCACCCCGGCCAATAGTGCCGCCCCGGCCATGAAAAAACCGAAAATCGATGCCATGATCGCGGCAAACTTTCGCCAGGCTTTCCTGCGCTTTAAACAGACTCCAGTTGGCAACCCAGCAGCCGCCGTCTTTATTGCTATCGGAATACCCTAACATAATTTCCTGGAATTGATTTCGCGCTTTTAAATGCTGTTTATACGCCGGATTGTTAAAAATCTGCGCCATCAAATTGGCGCCGGCGTTTAAGTCGTCTATGGTTTCCAGAAGCGGAACAACATCCAAAGGCGAATTCACTTTGCCATCCACATATTGCCACAGGCCCACTTCCTTTGCTAACAGCAGCACTTCCAGCATATCGCTTACATCGTGCGTCATACTGATGATATAACAGCCGATGGAAGCCGGGTCTATGGAAAGTGCATCTTGAATTAAGCGAAATGTTTCCAGCACTGTGTGAGTCGTTTCCGAAAGCGTTGCCCATTGTGGCGCCAGGGGGCGGGGATTTCGCAATTCCTGCGACAGAATTGCCAATCGCCTTTTTTCCGGGAGTTTATTATATGCTTTCGCCACACCGGCCAGGTTTAGCAATTCGGAAACGGCGCTTTCGTGCACATTACTATGCTGGCGAATATCAATCGCCGCCAGGTGAAATCCAAATGTGCGCGCCCGGATAATTAAGCGATTGAGCCGGTCGTGTTCCAGGGCGTCATACAGCTTTACCTGTGCTAAGGTATCGCGAATAGACTGCAAGTCATCGATAAAGTTTTCAATGGAATATGCCGGCGGCGGATCGGTGTATTTGGGGGAATTCTCTTCAATGTTTTCGTTGGCTTGTCGATGAGAAAGCTTTTTTAGTATACAGCTTAGCTTCAACCGAAATGGCTCGTGCTGATACTGTGCGATTCGTTCCGCTTCCAATAGCGTCTGCGCCTCTCGTTCCGTTTTTTTTAGAAACCGCTTCGGAAAAGCGACTAACCGGGAGGAAATGCTCAACTCCACGAGGAGTTTCCGAAGCTCACTCTCATACAATTGCAAAACTGTATTGCGGTGCGCTTGCAGGGTATTTCGAGTTACAATTGGCGTTACAAAGGGGTTGCCATCACGATCACCGCCAATCCAGGAGCGATAGCGGAGAATGGGCAACTGTTTTTTACGGAACGCTATAGCCGCTTTTTTCCCATAATGCGTGGTTAATGCGCGTTCAATATCAGCATAAATTCGGGGAATGGTTTTCCAAATTGTGGTGCGGAAAAAGTATAATCCCTGTCTCGCTTCATCTTTTACCGTAATGCGCTCTGCACGAAATTCATCTGTTGCAAGAAGCGTGGAAATTAGACGGTAAACATCATCGATTACGTTATTCCTTTCCATCGCCGGGAGATCAGTCGCTTGCAATTTTTCCAGCAGGGCAGCAATCCGTTGCTGCATCATTAAAGTGGTTCGCCGACGGGCTTCCGTGGGATGGGCAGTAAGCGTTGGCTGAATATCCAATTGCGACAGGCATTGCAGCGCCTGGTTTGCATTGCAACCGCTACGTTTTAGCTGTAAAATCGCATCACTAATCGATTCTGCACGAGGATTCTCGGAAGTGCTTTCACGCTCGCGCTTGCGATTAATCCGGATGATTTCCAGTTTTTCCGCATTGTTGATGAGGTGAAAATAGGTGGTAAAAGACCGCAGCAGCCAGGTAATATCCTTCAATTTTAGCGATTGGATTTTTTTGAGCGCCTCTTCCCGCAACGCCCGCTGCCCCGGTTCATACGCTTGTTTGCAAAGCATACGAAGCGTCTCAATTAGTTCGAAGGCTTTTTCCCCGGCTTGCTCGCGGATCACATATCCCAGCAAATCTCCTAACAAATTTACTTGCTTGCTAAGTTCCGGGGTAATGCCCGTTCCCTTGTTTTCGATTTTCAGGGTTTCCCAACGTCTCATA
>CAXHHS010000112.1:0-12341 GCA_964015645.1 uncultured bacterium | reverse complement strand
GATCCGACTTTTCCCCAATCGGCAGCGGCCATACCGCCATACATAACGCCAAACCCTAAAACCGCACCGACAATGGAATGCGTGGTTGAAACCGGCCAGCCAAAATATGAGGCCACTTGCAACCAGATCGCTGCGGCTAACAATGCGCCAATCATACCATAAGCCAAATCAAGCTCGCTCCCGGCAAATAGCTCCGGGCTGATAATGCCTTTACGGATGGTTTCCGACACATGGGTACCAACCAAAAATGCCCCAGCAAATTCCAAAACCGCTGCCAGGATAACTGCTTGTTTAACCGTTAGCGCTCCCGACCCAACCGAGGTTCCCATCGCATTTGCAACATCATTGGCTCCTATACTCCAAGCCATGTAAAATCCGCCGCTTAAAGCGATGATCAAAATAATCGTTTCAACGCCCATCTTTTTCCTTTCCTTATTGAATTTCCAAAATCATTCTAACCCGGTTTACTAATTTTTCCGAGAGGTTTCCCAATGCAGCAATTGCTTGTAGAATATTCATCCATAAAGTAAAACTGGTATAGGAGAGTTTATCATCCATGTTGAACAGTTTTTTTATCAACTTTCGTTGCAAGATATCGGCTTCATGCTCTAAATAAGCAACTTCTTCAACCATTGTTTTCACCTTCTCCGCTTCATTTCCACCAAATGATGATTCCAAAAGTTCATCCATTTCGCGAATAACATTTTGAGCGTGTTTAACCGCTTCGATATTCTTCTCTACAAAAATTTCGACGTCATTTACCAAACCCTCCAAAGGTTCTAGCTTTTTCATAGTCATTAATATTCCGATATCCTCAGCCTTATCAGCAATATCATCCTGGGCTGCTAAAATCTCTAGCAAATCGCCGCGGTTTATAGCTAAAAACAGGCCTTTGGGTAAATTATTGCGAATTTCATTTTTCGTAAGATCGGCGGCATGTTCTAAATCCGATATTTCCTCTGACAGCTTTTCTATTTTCTCATGATCTCCATTGGAATAGGCGCTGAAAAGTTCTTCTAACTTAGAAACACATGCCGCAACTTTTTCCATGTGCGATTGCAATGCCGAAAATGGTGATTTTCCAAACAAGTTTTTTAAAATACTCATTCCATGATTTCCTTATTTTAATTTACCGATTCTAATAAATATGTTCTTTTCGAATGTTGCCTACCGCAAATGTTAAACAATTCAAAAATAATTATTGAATTGACGTAAGTACATAAAAAATAATATATAAGGCTATAATTATAGCATTATGCTTTGGGATATACAACGATTAAAAGAACTTAAATCCTCTCTATACAAAGAATCCCGGCCTTGCGACCGGGATTCTTTGGTGTGTGGAATGAGAGGTAAAAATTTTGATATAGAGAGTGGCTGTATATTACACGTCGTATATTACAACTTGATTACCATTTCCCTAAATCTTTGTTAATTTAGCTTAGTTAATTAAAGAAATACCTCAACCCCAACTGGATTCGCCAACGGGAAAACTCCCTGGGATCATCGATAAATGTTTCATCCGGTCCGGTAAAGTTAAATACCGGTTCGCCACTACCATCGAAGCCCACTAATCGCAATGGCGCCAAGGCTGAGGCACTGGGAATTTTGCGCACGCCCAGATCGGTTCCTAACAGGCTGGCCAGATTTAGGATATCCAGATTGACCTGAAAGGTGTGTTTTTTTGCGCCGACATCAAATGAAAAATCTTGCAGCACGCGCAGATCGATGGTACTGAACCATTCGTTAATCAGGCCAAAGCGTTCGGCGATCTCCCCACGATGGTTGCTGAGGTATTTATCCTGCTCGATAAAGGCATCCAAGCGATTCCATTGCTCCTGTGCCGAGACCACGTTGCCGCCGGCATCGGTAAATGTTTCGAGATTAATTTCCCCCTGGTTCGCAGGAATATAAATCAAATCATTACCGCCCTGGCCGTCGCCATTGACGTCTCCGGAATAAATAAACGAGAAGCGGTTCCCGCCAGCCGCAGTGTGGCGTCCGCCTTCCGCAGCTTCTATAAATAACCCGAAATGCGTTGCCAGGTTGGGACTCCACTCTTTGCGGTAGGTTGCTCCGCCGACAATACGATGGCGATTGCCAAACTCAGAAAAACCGAGGTTGGGATCATTGGGATCGCCTTGAACCGGGCTGCTTTGCCACAATACACTGGCGATTTCTGTCGACCTGAATTGGTTCCTCGCTTGCTGGAAAGTATAAGACAGGCTGGTATTCAAACCAGAGTTAAACTGTTTGCGCAATTGGGCGCTCAGGTTGTAATGATATCCTTCGCTGGTGTTATCCAACACATAAATTCCAGCGCCGCCATCGGGGTTGAGTTCAAACTCACCATTGGCATTTGTAAAGTAAGGCCGGCCATCATTAAGAAATCGAACCGGCGCCGGCAAATCCGCATTGCGCATCACCACCGCATTCAGATCTTTGCCATAAAGAAATTCCAGCGTTCCTAACCAACCGCCTCCCAATTGCTTGTCAACGGCAATATTTGTCGTCCAGACTTGCGGTAATTTGAAATCGGGATCTATGGCATTGAGATCAAATGACTGTTGCAGAACACTCCTTTCAGGATTTCCTTGAAAGACTCTTTCATCGGTTACATGATCTTGAGGAATATCAGCTTCCGCGATTCCCGGAAACAGGTTGGGATTGGCGCCGGGATTAGAAACAACGTTGCCGATCCAGACAAACGGCACACGCCCGGTAAAGATCCCCGTTCCCCCGCGAACTTGTGTAGAGCGATCCCCGCTAACATCCCAATTAAACCCTAAACGGGGCGAGAAATGAGGTGTAGCACCGGGAAATTCTGCTTGATCGACGGTGATGGAATTATCATTTTCATCCAGGGCGGTTAAGCCTGTGGAAAACGGATTTTCTACCGGATCGGTAATATAGAGGGGAAAATCGACTCGCAATCCGTAGGTCAGGTTGAAATTCGGAGAAAGCTGATATTCATCCTGGGCATAGAATGCTAATTGGCCGACATCGATTTGCTCTCCTTTGAAAGGCCCTGACCCCACGACAGATCGGAAATCATAGAAATTGCCGCCCGCCGGATCCGTGCGAAGGAAAAAATCATCTAAAGAGGAGAACGTTGCGCCGCCTAAGAAATCCAGAGCGTCCGGCAAAAAGAATACCCCGTGGCGAAAAATATTAAAAGAGTTAAAAAATGACCAGTAATCGAAGCTGGCACCTATCGTGAATACGTGTTTGCCGGAGTATAAACTGAGATTGTTCACTAACTGAAAGACGTCCTGATCCAGAATGTTATGGATCGAGAATGGTTCATGCCCCAGCGTTGTGTAGGTAACACCAGCTTCCCCGATCTCGATAGTTGGAAAATCTTCACTAAACGGTAGCCGGAAATCGCGAAAGCGATTGTAACTGGCGAAAAAGCGATTGGCAAAGGTGTTCGAGCGGCTGTTCAATTCCAGGGCAAAGGAGTGAAGTTCATTATTGATCTGATAACCGGAATTTCTGAAAGGCAGGCTGCTTGCGTTGGGCCCGCGGCCAGTGTTAGCAAGACTCAATACAAATGGATGGGGGCCTTGTTCGCGGGACGCATCCAGGAAATTGTACCGCAAGGTCAGGTTATTATTATTATTAATGTTCCAATCCAATTTTGCCAGTAGTTTATCGCTGTTGCTTTCATGAATAAATCCCTGGAAAGGGCCGGTATCGTAATTATAAACATCCATCATACGATCGCTGATTCTTTGCATGGTGGCTGCATCAACCCGGGATTCACCAAAGACGACATTACCATCCTCATCGGCAGCGAAATCGGTGCCGGGATCATCACGCCGTATACGTTCCCCGTTAACGAAGAAAAATAATTTGTTGGGAATCAACGCTCCGCCGAATGTAAAACCGGACTGGTTGAAAGTTAGATCAGGGTCGGCAATCACATCTTCACCGCGAACGGAATTGCCTAATAAAGATTCATTCCGCAAAAAACTGTACACGGAACCTTCGAAATTGTTGCTACCGCTTTTCGTGACCGAGTTGATACCGGCACCGGTAAATCCCCCTTGCCGAACGTCAAAGGGCGCGATAGAAACCTGAACTTGTTCAATTGCATCGAAAGGCACCGGTTCAGCAAGACTCTGGCCGCCCGGCGCCGGGTCATCTAGCCCAAAAGAGTTATTGAAGTAAGAACCATCCAGTGAAATATTATTATACAACCAGTTTTTTCCTCCAAAACTAAAATTGCCATCGCTGCGCGGATCCAGACGGGTTAAATCCCGGGTGCTCCGTCTAATAGAAGGTAACTGCGTTACCTGGTTCTCGTTGATATAGGTAGCAGCGCCTGTTCTATCGCTGTTCAACACCTCATCAACCTCACCGATGACAGTCACTGCCTGGCCGGTAACTGCTTCTGCAACCAAACGGAAATCAACATCCGTATCCTGCCCCAGCCGGAGAAATATCTCGGTTCTACTTTGTTCTCGATATCCAACATAAGTAACTGTAACCGCATAAGGGCCGCCAATTCGCATATTCGGGATGTTATAATAGCCGCCGTCACGGGTTGCGGTTCCGTAGCGCGTACCGCTCGGCTCGTGTACGGCAACGACATTTGCTCCAATCAACCCTTGATTGTCACTGTTGTCCGTAACGATTCCGCTCATTGAAGCGGTGGTGACCCCCTGGGCAAGCAAAGCCCCGCTGCAAAGCATAAGCCCAAGCAGTGCAGCCAACACAATTTTGAAACGACTCGTAAAGCATTTGCAATCACTCATCCTTTACGCCTCCTGAGTTTTGTGAAAGATAAATTAATTAACCCCTCCGGTGTCCGAATTTAAAAAATTCCAAACTGTTAAATCGCATTTAGGAAAAGTTTATTTATTTCATCTGACTTATGCAAATTCTTTTAAAATGTTTCTAACATATTCACCCGAAATATGCCAGTAAATCTAAAAAAAATAAGCCGTTGAGGAAAATCCCCAACGGCCGGTGCATGGTATAAGAGGTATGGAAAGTTTTGGTATAAACACGAAGGAATATTGTTATTCCAGATTACAGTAAGATTTCCATTTGATTAAGAATCAATTCGTTTTTATAGGAGTGATTGGAAACTGGGAACTTGAGTTTCATTATTCCCAACTCTGCACTTTATTTAGCGCTTGAAATAACGCTTGCCGAAACTCCTGCGGTTGGAAAAAGGATACGCCGCGCTTCACACCATCATTCAACATATTAGCAAATTGGCTAACGGTGCGAAATCGCTGATAGGCTTCTACAGTGCGATACAGTGGAATGACTGTTTTATTAGTGATCAAGGGATCTGGATTTTCCGGCAGGTAGCCATTCTCGATAGCGCGATCGTAGTCCTTGGTACCGGGAATCGGCGAAAACGACGCCAGGCGTACCTGGATTCCCATGCTGTTTGCATATAAAATGGTTTCGATCACTTCTTCCAGCGGCTGGTTGGGCAAGCCCATGATGATGTAGGTTTCAATATCGCTGGCGTTAAACCCGGCTTTTACGAGGTTATTAACCGCACGGGTCATTTCACCGGGCGTAATTTTATTATGAATATCTCGCCGGCGTTCTTTTGCCACAGATTCCAGGCTGAGGCGGATGGTTTTAAAATTGCAATCGTACATCAATTGCGCCATTTCCTCATCGATATATCGCCCGTGTAGTCCGTTGGGAGTATGGAAGCGCAAATCCCGGCGGCTCTTTTTGATTTCTTGAAGAATAGGTTTAATCCGCAGTTTTGATTGCATCAATAAAGCATCATCATAAAAACCGACATCTTGCACACCCATTTTTCGGCTTTGGGTCAGGATTTCATCGACAACAAAATCCGGTTTGCGCTGAGAAAAAGCGGCATCGATTTTATAGGTTGCGCAAAATGTGCAGCGAAAGGGACAGCCGCGGGAACTCATCGTAATCAAATAACTTACTTTCGGGTACAGTTCAAACGCCGGATAGGGAAAGTCGTCGATGTTGGTGGGGACTTCTTCTCGCAAGTGCGGTAATTTTAAAACATCCGCCAACAATTCCGCGGTTTGTATCTCGCCGGGGCCGGTAACGATGTAATCCGGTTGAATGGTTTCTTGGGCGTGCTCCGGCATTAGCGTGGCGTAAATGCCACCAAGTAGAATTGGCGTTGCGGGGAAAATTTCCCGGCAAATTTCTGCAACCCTCTTTGGCCCTAAGTACCAGTAAGTCATCGCAGTTGTCAATAGAATAGCATTCGGTTGCGAACGATTTTTTAATTCTTCCCGAAAAATATCTTCCGGCATTCCATAGCGGGCATAGCGGCGGGGAATAAAATTAATGGATTCCGGCGTTGGCACCATTTCCCGGTGCAAGGGGCCGATGCCAAACTTCGTCTGTTTGGGTTTTGTTCTTCCCTGCTGCCGTAATAATTTCGGGTGGTGTTTATCCAGGCAATCGATAAATTCGACAGTTAATCCACGCTGTTTTAGAAATGCGGCTACATACAACAATCCTAATGGTTTGCTCCAATAATCATAAGCGGCAAAATCGTAAATCCAGGGGTTGATGCAGAGGATGGTTGGTGGTTTCATTGTCTTTTGACAAGGATGAAAGTTAAAGGAATAAGGATAAATTTTAGGGGGACAATTTAGTTTATGAAAAAGGGGAAAGATATGGAAAAGATAAAACCCAAGAAAGTCTCTAAATCATAAAAACTGACCGAAATGAGCGATATCGGTTAGTTTTTATTAGAACGTTTACCGGTAATTCCCCATATAAGATTTTCTAAGGCTTCAGTATCATCAATTTTTTTAAATTCTACTAATTTTAATTCTTTTAGAAATAACAGGTCTTCAGGTATTTCATTTACACCTGGTAGTAAAACAGGAATGACAGGTAGGCCATTATCTAAACACTTATTTATGAATAATCTTAACTCCGCAATTTGCCATTTACCTAACCCATTAGTGCCTATAAATATAGCGGCAGATTTAACCTCTGAAATCGCTTGTTGAATAATATCTTGAAACCATCTACCAGGTGGGATCTGTTCTTTGTCAAACCAAGGATTTAACTCATGTTGTCTTAATTTAATAGCAATTGTTTCAATTTGATGTTTGTCATTATGATTATGCGCAAGAAACACATCAAAATCTATACATTTATCCGAACGAATTTTCTCTTGATGGCTCTCTTTTAAGGTGGTGGTCTTAGCTAATGCTGTTTTAAGTGAGTTTAAAAAAACCGGCGCTGAAAAATTATCTTTTAGTACGACATGATTTACTTTATATCTTTCATAAAGCTCTATAGTTTTATCTGCCTTATAAAGAAATGAAGAAATTGCCATTCTTGGTAATTGGGGATATTTATGCTTAATATAATCTAATAGTAAATAACCCGCACCATCAAGTATAGAGCTATCTGGTCCTAGGTTCAGATTAATAATTACAGCATCAATTTTATAAGTACTGGAATCCAAACAATCCACAGCGTCACTTCTTGTTTGTGCCCATAAAACCTTATATCCTTCATCCTTTAAAATAAAATCTATTGTATCGTACCAATTTTTATGATCATCAATAAGTAGAATCGTATTCTTCATTTCGTTCTATTTTCTCTTATGGCGTTTTTTTAATGCTTGTTCAATTATATTTAAAAATTCAACTCTATCTAAGTCAAAGTCATTAGCCTTTGGGGATTTCTCTAAAAAAGCAAACGCTTTATACCAATCGGCTTTTTGTTTGAGAGCTTCTGTTGCGTGACCAGTCAATATAATTGCAGGTGGTTGCCCTTGTTTATTTTTATGGATCCATTCCAACAAATCAATACCTTCAACATTATAATCGACATCTTCTTGTAATCGGATGTCTATGATACATAAGTCAAATTTCTCCTGTTTAAGCTTTTTCTGAGCATTTTCTAAAGTAGCTGCGAAATCTAATGAATAATCTTCATTTTCTAAAATAGAGGCGATAGACTCCCGCCATGCCTTAAGATCATCGACAATAAGAATTTTTTTTCTTTTATTTTCCATTATTATTTTCCCTCATTATTTACTGAAACAGGCAAACTAATTTCAAAAGTAGAACCTTGATTTAGCTTGCTTTTAGCTTCTATAATTCCTCCTAAGGAATTAATAATAGATTTTGCTCGCCATAAACCATATCCAAAGCCCGAGCCCGTTTCTTTACTTTTCGTGGTATAATATAAGTTGAATATATTCGGCATATCTTCTGAGGAAATACCATGTCCATTATCAGTAATGGTAATTATTATCTTTTTACTTTTTTTGTCTATTTTTAATAACCGCGTATTTATAAATAGCTTACCTTTCTTGGTAGATTTCATTGCTTGTAATGCATTTTCGATTATCAACAAAAAAGATTCATAAAGTTGTTTTGGATTACATAGAATTTTGGGTAAATCGTACCTAATTTGGAAATCAAGTTCTATGTTTTCTGGAATAAGTAGATTTCTTAAAGCAGAATTTAATAGAGTACTGACATCTTCCCATTTCCTTTGCCTAAATTCTTCCAAAGGTTTCCATTCTTTTACAGAGCGCATTAATGTTTTTGCATCATTTTTAATACCATCAAATTGTTTTATAATAGTTTTATCTTTCGATGTTATTTTCTTTTGCTTTTTTAACTCAGCAACTATGTTTTCAGCACGAATTGGAATGGTACCAACTAAATTAGGTACTCTATGCAATATATCCATTGTAAAACTATTTACCAGAATCAATTGTTCGGCTTCATTTATTTTTTCTCTGGCGGCCTCCAATTCTTTTTCTAATTCGGCATCATACAACCTGCTATTTTCTAAAGCAATAGTTGCCAAATCGGCCATTGCTTGTAAAATTTTTTGATCATCAGCACTATACTGATAATCCAGCGTAGGATGATAAGTAGCGATAACACCTAATGTTTTGTCGTGTATTTTCATAGGTACACCTACCCAGGAAGCTAATGGATCACCAATAAATTCCCCTTTATCCGATTGTGCATACCATTCTTCCGATTCTTTCTTTGTAGGAATCAAAATTGGATTACCAGTTACAATAATTTCTTCGGTACGACCTTTTTTGTTTTCATTCAATATACGAGTTGATATTATTATTGATTTCCCATCTTTAAATGATAATGGGAAACTAATTTCCTTTGAGCTGTTGTTATATAATGCTATGTACATATTATTAGTATCCATAAATTGCGTGGCTTGTTGATGAATAAATTTGAAAATCTCATCGGCTCCGTCCGGAATTTTAGCACTTAGATCGCTGCCAAATTCGATCAATGCGTTTTGTCTCTCTACCAGTTTGGTTTGTTGTAGATTTATGTCGTAAAATAAGTGTGCATTATCAATTGCAATTGCTGCCTGGTTTGCTAATGCCTGTAAGATTTGAACATCATCTTCACTATAAAAGTAATCTTGTCCATAATGATAGTTTGCAATAACACCTACAACTTTTTTGCCAACGATCATTGGTACACCAATCCATGCATTCGGGCAATCTTCTTTACACTTCTCGTCTCCGGGGATCGGAGAAAAACCTCTTTCCTCTACTTCCTTTTGGGTGTTAAATAATAAATGTTTTTTGCTTTCAATAATCTCCTCAGTTTTTCCATTTCCACTCCGGCGAGGTTCCCACCCCTTTTCACTTTCAACTTCAATACGTCTTCCATTTACAGATGCAAGTGCAAAACGAATAGTATCTTTTGTTTCATCGTATAAAGCGATAGACAAATTTTGTCTATCAAGTAAATCACTCGTTTTTTTATATATTATTCCTAACACTTCATCCTCACGAAGCCGAATTCCAGATGTCAGTTCTTGCCCTATCTCAATCAAGGCTTTTTGGCGTTTATTAACATTACTTAATCGTTCGATTAGGCGCGAGCTATCGACCGCAATTGCTATTTGATTTGCTATTGAAGAAAGAACTTTAAGATCATCTTCATCAAATGCGTGCTCCTTTACATCATTTCTGACGGTAATTACTCCAAACACTTTGTTTTCAACCATCATTGGAACACCTAACCAGGAACTCCAGGGCTTAGTACCTTCTGGTTTCTGGCGTCCAGGTTTGTTGTACCATCCCTCTATATCCATCATATTATGAAATAAAAGCGGTTTTTTATTTCGTATAATCCATTCGGATTTTCCTTTACCGGCACTACGGTTTGCCCATAGAGTTTCTGTCTCTTTATATCGTTCGTTATCTCTATATACTAACTTAAAATCTAAAGTATTAGTAGCTTCATCATATAATGCCAGAAACATATTTCTGGTATCCATTACTTTGCCAGCCTCTTCCTTTACTAATTCTAAAATGGCTGCTTCAGACATGCGGGGGCGAGAGGTTAGTTTATGCCCGGTTTCAACTAGCTGTGTAAGGCGTTGATTTAGACGCGCATTCTTAATGGCGATGGCCGCTTGCTTTGCAAATAACTCAATAAGCTCTTTTTGTGCTTCGGCGAATGTCTGTTCAGTGCGGAAGTTAGCAAACATAAAGCCCAAGCTTCTGTTTTCAGCCCGTAAAGGGACCGCCGCAACAGATTTAATCTTTTCTCGGATAACAAATCTTTCTTTAGGGAGGTCAGGTCTTCTTTGGGTATATTGAGCTGTAAATATTGAATCCTCGGCTTGTGCATCATTTTGATATATTGGTTTCGGAGAGTTTATCAATTGGGCAACTGTGTCATCTACAAGTATATTATCTTTACGTACTTTGGTTCCGATGCGTTTGCCTGCTGATATTTGAGGAAGTTTATACGCTTCCTGATAATCTTCATACTCATAGAGTTCTATTTGATCTGCTCCTAAAACTTTCAGAGCGCTTTCAGCAATTGTTTGTAATAAATCTTTGGAAACAATATTTTCTTTAATGAGAATCAATCGCTGTGATATTTGATTTAATTCAGAAAGAGCAGCTGATTTATTACGCTCTTTTTGATATAAGTTTGTGTTCTCAATTGCAACCGCCGCTTGGCTTGCAAGTGACTCTAATAACGATTGGTCATAATTATCAAATCCACTTAGCGTATCGATATCTGCTGATATTATTCCTTTTGTTTTATCTCCTATTTGAATTGGAACAATAAGCATGGATTTTTCTTTAGCGTTTGGGGCAGTTTTTCCAGCAACGTATTTTGGATGCTCATTAACATTAGTTACCAACATTGGTTTCTCTGCTTTAATAACCTCCCCAGCCAGACCTTCTCCAAAATTGAAATATTTTCGCTTGATACCTCCGGGTGATGAAGTTGCTGCTAAATTCAAACGCTTAATTTGATAGTCAGCAAGAAATAGACTAACGTGTTTGCATTTTAAAACTTGTTGGGCTGATTGCATGATTCTATCGAAGAGAAGCTGAGAATTTTGGAGCTCTGAACTAATTAGCCGATTTACTTCGTTAAGTTTACTTAAGCCACGTATTTGCCGAATTGCAGCAGCGATTTGGTCTGCAAACTTTTTAATTATAGGCTCGTGTTTCTTAAAATCAAAAAACTGGTTTTCGGAAACAAAAAGCTCAAGTATTCCAATATTATTCGACTTTATTTGTAAAGGAGTTAAAATTGCTGATTTTACGTGAAGGCTGTCAAGGCCTTTTTTCTGAATCCAATTATTATCAGTTTTAATATCCTCTACAATAACCGTTTGTCCGTTATCGATAACCTGTTTAGCATAATGAGATTTCTCAACGGGTATATGTGAATATTCGATATACTCCTCATTCAGCCCCTGCAATAGGGTAGCCTTTTCTAACATCATGCTGAATTCATCAACCAACCAAATTGAAATATCATGTAATTCTAGCAAAATATTAATAGATTCTATCGTTGGCTGTAAAAGCGCTCGATTTTCGGTTATTTGAGAGGCTAGCATTTTTTCCTCCCCCTAATTTAGATATTTATTAGTTTAGTTTCTGCGAGATATTTCTATTTGCAACTCGAAGATAATACTTAATTATCCTTTTTTGCAAGAGGTAAGAAAGTTTTATACAAAAGTCTCTTCTTTAAGAGAGAAGTCTTTTTTCCAGGTCTGTAATTCTTCTAGATAATCACTCTCTGCAAAATTTAGCCCCTTTTCAATAAGGTGTTTTTCGGTAAGCAAAGCCGGTAAACCCGTATTTTTTTCCAATTCTAATATATGATACCCGGATAGAGTTTCTACATTATAGCTTGTTAGGAGCTTATCTATTTTTTTTCGTCCACGTTCAATAGTTTGATGGAAACATTTATCTTCTATTTCAAAGAGGTTTATCATTTTTTCCTTTATATGGTTTTGAGAATCTTTTAAATGAGATTTGTTGAATATACTTCTGTCTCTTATACACATCTCCGAGCCCACGAGACTCCATTGCAGCGCGT
>CAXHHS010000111.1:0-12348 GCA_964015645.1 uncultured bacterium | reverse complement strand
GAATACGAGAAGTGCAGTTGGGCAACGATCATCTGGAGACGGCTACCAGTTTAAACTATCTGGCGGCTTTGTTATCTGTACAGGGTAAGCTTGCCGAGGCCGAACCGCTATTTCGCCGCGCCCTTAGAATACGAGAAGTGCAGTTGGGCAACGATCATCCGTTTACAACCTCCAATTTAAACTATCTGGCGGCTTTGTTATCTGTACAGGGTAAGCTTGCCGAGGCCGAACCGCTATTTCGTAAAGTTCTGAAAATCAAAGAAACGCTGTTAGACAAAATGCATCCAGATGTGGGCAACGTTTTAAACAATCTGGGGACCTTATTTCTTGCTCAAGGTAAGTATACCGAAGCAGAACCACACTTACGCCGTGCTCTGGAGATCTGTGAAGCAGTGTTTGGAAAAAACCACTCCCAAACCATTCCGGTACGTAATAATCTTGAAAGCCTATTAAAGGAAATGGAAACTTCCAAAGGCTAATGGTCAGTTAAGGTTCAGCTTTTATCAAAACTGTGAACTTTCCCGGCGATTTTAAGTGAAAATCCAGCCATTCTGTGCTGTTATCTGAACAATAGTTCAGCTTTTATTTCTTTTATGAACCCCACCGGGCTGATATCGTTAGTGTTTAGAGTGCATTTTTACAAGTAATGTTGGTGATACCCTAATCTTAATATTTCCGTTTCATAAGTAAATTAATCCGGAACATCGAAGATGCGAATTTCAAATTATTCCCGCCTCCACCGCGGCACTCTTCCCGGCGTATAAGGCCCACCGGCTGTTTCCAAATCCGCTTCCAATTGTTTTAAATCTTCTTCAATCAACATGCGCAACGCTTCCAGAACTTCCGAGAATTCTTCCGCAGCAATATTGTAATCATCGCGATGTGTTTGGGTCGGGGAGGCAGTTGAGCTGGTCCAATGGCCATTGACAACTGCTTGCACCCGGCTGGTAATGGACGGTGAAATTGGTTCAAAATGGCTTCTAATTAATAGATCTCCCGTAAGTTTAATCTGCAAATCTTTCAAACGGTTTTCTAAAGCCAATGCGCGTTGGCGTAAATTCTGGTCGGCTTCCGGGGTATCAAACACGGCTTTTTTAATGTGATTGAGGCGGCCTTGTGCTTCCGCAGCCGCTTTGCCGGCGCCAAGCACTGCTCGTTGCAACCGTGCAGTTTTGCGTTGAAAGGCTAACAGTCCCGTGCGATCTTTTGCTGGTAATGTTGCGGTTCCCAGGGGAACAACTTCGAAGGTTTGCGGCGCTCCCAATGCCGTTAGCTGCCCATCAATTCGTTTGCCCAAAGCAACCGTATATCTTCACGGAACCACCAATGGGCCAATCGGTTGATTTGCAAACGGGTTGCTGGTATCCGGTGGTTTTAAATCCGTCGGCTGCGAGTGCGGAAATCGCAAATCCCAAGCGATGCGCTGAAACCCGGCTTTGGCTTTACCAGTTAAGCGGCGAATGGTATTTCCTGAATCATCGCTAATGGTGAGGATAATTGCCGGTTCATCTTCCCGCTTTTCTTCACGAAGTTGATCCCAATTCGGATAGGGTGGCGTGCCACCAGCTTTGGCAATTTCCTTTTCATTTTCTTTACGTTTTTTGGAAAGCGGCTTTAGGTCTTCTTTTAAATAATAAGTAAATATCGCCCCAAACGGTGGATTTGGTGCAGTGTAATAAGAGTCGCCTAAAAAGGCTTTATCCGGCAAACCGAGCGGGGAATCCTGGATATACATCCAGGTTTTTTTTACCGGAAAAAGCGTCGCTTCTTGCGTCAACACTGTTACTGAAATATCGCGCAGCGGCGAGTAATCATCGAGTATATAAAACCCGCGACCGAAGGTTCCTACCGCCAAATCATTTTCATGGCGTTGGATGTCCAAATCACGCACAGCAATGGTTGGAATTCCACCATTTAGTTGTGTCCAGGTTTGCCCTTCATCAATCGTGAAAAATACGCCAAATTCTGTTCCGCAAAATAGTAGTCCAGGCTTTACGTGATCTTGCGCCAGCGTATATACCGTTCCTTTTTTCGGGAGATTTCCGGCAATGGAACGCCAGGATTTTCCGCGATCCACGCTTTTCAAAATAAACGGGCGGAAGTCACCGCTTTTGTGATCATCGAATGCAGCGTAAACGGTGTTGGCATCGTGCAGCGAGGCGATAATATCGCTAACATAGCTCATCTCCGGTACGCCGGGAAATTGCTCAATTTTACGCCAATTTGTTCCTCCGTCTTCGGTTACCTGGATAAGGCCGTCATCCGTTCCGGCATAAATCAGACCCGCTTGCTTCGGCGATTCATCCAGGGAAACGATATTCCCGAAAAAAGAGGTCGAACGGTTTTTCGATACCGCATCGACCGGCCACACTTTGTCCATTACTTTAAGCTGGTTGCGGTCGATTTTCCGGGTGAGATCGGGGCTGATTGGCGTCCAGGCGTCGCCGCGATCATCGCTGCGGAATACTCGATTTGCACCGTAATACAACCGGGTATGCGAGTGCGGGCTAATAATTAACGGCGAATCCCAGTTCCATTTTAACGGCGGTTCGCCTTTACCCGGTTGGGGGCGGATAAATATTTTTTCGCCGCTGCGTTTATCAAATCGATACAGCCCGGCATGTTGGTATTGCGAATAAACGATATTAGGATCTGCCGGGTCAACCTGGGTTTTAAACCCGTCGCCGCCGACCGTCACAAACCAGTCGCGGTTGGTGATGCCGTTATCATTGGTCGTTCGAGTTGGTCCGCCGAGGGTAAAATTATCCTGTGTACCGCCATAAATATTGTAGAAAGGAAAATCGTTATCCACCGTTACCCGGTAAAATTGGGTGATGGGCAAATTTTCGAAAAAATGCCAGTGTTTGCCGCGGTCGAAACTTTCGTAAATCCCGCCGTCGCAACCGGCCAACAAGTAGTTGGTGTCATCGGGATCGATCCATAGCGCGTGGTTATCGACGTGTTTATGTTTTTCGCCGACTTTGGTAAAGGTTTTTCCGCCGTCTTCCGTTACGTGCATCCAGGTATCCAGGGAATAAACGCGATCAACATCTTTCGGATCGGTAACGATCTCCTGGTAATACTGCGGGCTGCCACTAATATAATTGCTGCGTTTCTCCCAGCTTTCCCCACGATTAGTAGAGCGAAAAAATCCGCCGGATTTATTGGCGGCTTCTATAATGGCGTAAACGATGTCGGGATTGGCCGGTGAGATTGCCAGGCCGATGCGCCCCATATCTTCTTTCGGCAAACCGGAAGTAACCTTACGCCAATTTTTCCCGCCATCTTCGGATTTGTAAATAGCCGATTCCGGGCCGCCGTTGATGAGTGTCCATACTCGTCGCCGGCGCTGGTAAGCTGCGGCGTAAAGTACGTCGGGATTGCGAGGATCGTAAACCAAATCCGTAACGCCGGTATGCTCGCTGATGGTTAAAATTTGCTGCCAGTTTTCCCCGCCGTCTATCGATTTATAAAGCCCGCGATCCCCGCCTGCCGACCAGAGCGGGCCTTGCGACGCGACGTAAACGACATCGGAATTGCGCGGGTCGAGCACAATTTTACCGATATGTTCGGAGTTCTCCAACCCCATGTTTTTCCAGCTTTTACCGCCATCTAATGATTTGTAGACGCCATCGCCATAGGATACACTGCGCTGGCTATTGTTCTCGCCGCTGCCAACCCAAATCACCTGCGGGTTGCCGGGATCGATTGCCAGGCAGCCAATAGAGTATGAAGGCTGGCTATCAAAAATCGGCTCCCAGGTGGTTCCGGCGTTAGTCGTTTTCCACACCCCGCCGGAGGCCACTGCTACATAATAATGGCCGCGATCATTCGGGTTAACCGCAAAATCCGAAATCCGTCCCGCAGTTAACGCCGGGCCAATGCTGCGCAGTTTTAGCCCGTTGAATGTTTTTGCAGAAAAAAAATTGTCTTTTGATTTTTGGTTTTCTTTGCCCTGGGCATGCAGGTTAATGAAAGTTGTTGACAAAAATACAATTACAAACAGTACTCTTCGCAGCATATAAAATCCTCCGGTTTCGTTGCGGTTCTTTTTATGAAAAGAATTTTAGTTTAACCGAATGAGGAATAAGATTCAAAAGGTTTGTGAAATAATGATGCTTGTAAAATAGGTTTGTTAGGTATTGTCTATACAGCCATTTTTCTACTACTTGAGTATCTTTTCAGCAACCATTTCCGGCGTAATTTCCTGCATACATTTGAAGTGCCCTCGCGGGCATTTGGATTTGCCGATGTGGGAGCATGGCCGGCAGGCTAAACCGGAATTTTCCAACAACAGCGCTTTGGGATTCAGCGGAAAAAATCCCAACTCGCGAGTGGTGGAGCCGAAAATCGCAATTTGGGGAATTTGGAAAGCAGCGGCGGCGTGCATTAACCCGCTGTCGTTGCTGAGGAAAAATGGCGCTTGCCTTATCAGTGCAAATGTTTCCGAAAGCGACAGCTCTCCGGCGAGATTTCGGGAAATTTTTTGGCCAGCCTGTTTTTGGATCGATGAAATTAACGATACTTCCTCCGGTCCGCCGACCAGCAGGGTTTTTGATCCTTGTTTTTCAAACATCATTCGAATTAAAGCTGCATAATAGCCCGGCGGCCAGCGTTTGGTAAAATGGCGCGCGCCTGGCGCCATCACCAGGCGAAAATCATCTTTTTCCAATTCCCGCCAAATTCCCTCTCCTTTTTGAATCACTGCCGGTGGCAAATGGATTTCCAGGGTTTGATCATCCGGAAAAACGCCCAGCGGCTCGGCTGCTCGCAAATACTTTTCCGCAACCGATAGCGGTTTTCCATAAAATTTTCGGTAAAGGTTGATCTTAAAATTCACTAACAAAAACCGGATTGCCTGCTGTTTTTTGATCTTTAAAACCGGTGGATGCCCGGCAAACCGGCAAAGCATCCGGCTGCGAATATTACACTGCAAATCCAGAATGACATCGTAGTTTGTGCGGCGAACTTGCGTTCGAATCGTCTTTAACTCGCGCCGGTCTTTGCGATTTTGAATTTCGATTATATTCGAAAGGTGAGGATTATGCGTTACCAATTCGGCAAACTCATGCCGAACCAGGAAATCAATTTGCGCCGTAGGAAATTTTCGACGAAGCTGGCGAATGACCGGGGATGTTAAAATAATATCCCCGATGGAACTCATTCGGATCATTAGAATTTTTTTGATTGCTTCCATAAAGTGAAGGCTTGTAGTTCACGCTTTAGCGTGTACAGCCTGAAGGCCGAACTACGAACTATACTTCGTACGCCTCCAGCGGCGGGCAGGTGCAAATTAAGTTACGGTCGCCATACGCATTATCGATGCGGCCAACCGCCGGCCAGAATTTATTTGCGCGAACGTAGGGCAACGGATAGGCAGCCTTTTCACGCGGGTAGGCATGTGTCCATTCATCGGAGAGCACTTCTGCGGCCGTATGCGGGGCATTCTTTAAAACGTTATCCTGGGGATCGGCAATTCCATCCTCAATTTCTTTGATTTCCTTGTAGATGGAAATCATTGCATCGCAAAAACGGTCCAGCTCGTCTTTCGATTCGCTTTCGGTTGGCTCCACCATCATTGTTCCGGCAACCGGGAAAGAAATCGTCGGAGCATGGAAACCGTAATCCATCAACCGCTTGGCAATATCTTCTACCTCGATACCGGCAGATTGTTTGAAGGGCCGGCAATCAAAAATTAACTCGTGCGCCACGCGATTGGATTCCCCGGTATATAACACCGGAAAATGATTTTCCAGTCGCGCTTTGATATAATTTGCATTTAAAATGGCATACTTAGTGGCATCGGTAAGACCCTGGCGCCCTAACATTTTGATGTAGGCATACGAAATCATCAAAATACCGGCGCTGCCCCAGGGGGTGGCGGAAATTGCCCCGATAGCGGTTTTGCTTGTTTCCGGTAAATGAACATGGCCGGGTAAATATGGCGCAAGATGTTTCGCAACCCCAATCGGTCCCATACCGGGACCGCCGCCGCCATGCGGAATACTAAATGTTTTGTGGAGATTGAGATGGCAAACATCCGCGCCAATCAACCCCGGGCTGGTTAAGCCGACCTGGGCGTTCATGTTTGCGCCATCCATGTAAACCTGCCCGCCATGTTGATGGATGATGTCGCAAATTTCGCGAATCCCCTCTTCAAATACCCCATGTGTGGAAGGATATGTTACCATCAACGCCGCCAGATTTTCGGAATGTGCTGCGGCCTTCTCTCTCAAATCATCAAGATCGATATTGCCGCGATCGTCGCATTTTACGATCACCACTTTCATTCCGGCCATAATGGCGCTGGCAGGATTGGTGCCATGAGCGGAGGAGGGAATTAAAGCCACATTACGATGCGCCTCTCCGCGATTTTGATGATAGGCCGCAATTACCCGCATTCCGGCAAATTCGCCCTGGGCGCCGGAATTCGGTTGGAGCGATACAGCGGCGAAACCGGTAATTTCACATAATAATTCCTCTAATTCCGCAATCATCTCGGTATATCCCGCGGCCTGGTCCTGCGGTACAAACGGGTGCAGTGTCGCAAATTCCGGCCAGCTAACCGGAATCAATTCGGACGTTGCATTCAGCTTCATCGTGCAGGAGCCTAACGGAATCATCGACGTTGTCAGCGAAAGATCTTTATTCTCCAGGCTTTTGATGTAGCGAAGCATCTTGGTTTCCGTATGGTGTTCATGAAATACGGAATGCGAAAGGAATTCGCTGGTGCGGTTCAAACCGGATTCTATCGGATAAGCTGCCAGATTATCGGAATATTTAGCATGAGAAATGTTTGCCGTTTCTGCGCCCAACCCTTTTCCAAAAACAGAGATAATCTCCTCAACATCCTCTAATCGTGTGGTTTCATCCAGGGAAATTCCAATATGCTGCGAATCGATATAGCGAAAATTGATACCGGCTTGCAACGCTTCTTTTCGAACACTCTGCAAATCGCCGCTTGCCGGAAGGCTTATTTTGAGTGTATCAAAGTAATGTTGATTGCTTTGAGTGCAACCCAATGCAACCAATTCCGACTCCAGCACTCGCGCCAGGCTGCGAACCCTTTCAGCAATCGATTTTAAACCCTGTGGGCCGTGATACACGGCATACATGCTGCTCATATTCGCCAGCAGCACTTGTGCGGTGCAAATATTAGATGTGGCTTTTTCCCGGCGAATATGCTGCTCGCGGGTTTGCAGCGCCATGCGATAGGCGTTGTTGCCGTACCGGTCTACGGAGAGGCCAATAATCCGGCCCGGCACCTGGCGTTTGTAATCTTCGCGGGTGGCGAAATAAGCAGCATGAGGGCCGCCGTAGCCTTTGGGAACGCCAAATCGCTGGGCAGAGCCGACCACGATGTCGGCGCCCATTTCTCCCGGCGGCTTTAACAATGTTAGACTGAGCAAATCGGCAGCAACGGTTACCAAAACGCCGCTTTTGTGCGCAGTTGTAATTAAATCCGTGTAATCCGTAATGTTGCCATCGGCATCGGGATATTGCAGCAGTAAACCGAATAGTTGATCGTTCATTTGGAGGGTGCGAACATCGCCGATTTGTATTTCGATGCCCAGCGGTTCCGCGCGGGTTTTCAAAATATCAATCGTTTGGGGAAAACAGTTATCGGAAACGAAAAATACATTTGCCCCGCTTTTGGCCTTATCTCGCGGGCGCAGGCGAAAACTCATCGCCATTGCTTCGGCGGCAGCGGTGCCTTCATCCAATAAGGAGGAGTTGGCGATTTCCATCCCGGTAAGATCGATAACCATCGTTTGGAAATTCAGCAATGCTTCCAGGCGTCCCTGGGAGATTTCTGCTTGATAGGGCGTATAGGCGGTATACCAGGCGGGATTCTCCAGCACATTTCGTGCAATTACCGGCGGAACAATTGTGCCGTAATACCCCAGGCCAATGTACGATTTAAAGAGTTTATTTCTGCGGGCAATTTCGCTTAATGATTTTAGAAAGCGGGATTCATCAAGGGCGTCGCCAATATTTAGCGGTTCTTTTTGGCGAATGTTCTCCGGGATAATTTCATCGAGCAGTGTATTCAATGATGCGCTGCCAATAACGTCGAGCATTTCTTTTTCCGAAGCCGAATCGATTCCGATATGGCGGGGGGCAAAGGCATTTGCAGACTCCAAAAGTTCTTTCAGTTTCCCCATTGATTTTTTATCCTCCATTAGAGCTTGTTTGAAAAATCGAAAACCATGCCACTAAGGCACGAAGTCTCTAAGTTTCACTAAAAAACCTAATTTTTTTTTGTGAAACTTGCTGTCTTAAAGATTTAGAAAAACTTTATTGACCAAAAACCGAGCCAAATGTAACGAATCAAGTGTTTTGGATCAATTAAAATAGAAAAGGTTACGGAGCGGGCGAACAGTGTGTTGAGTTTAATTTCATCACAAATCGCATGGTTATTTGATAGCGTTTTCTTATTTTCCTGTAAACAAGACAAACTGGAGGCAATCATGAAACTCATTTTAAGCGGTTTGGCGATTTTGATAATTCTTTCGATTACTGGCTGGCTGGGGAGAACGCCAACAGTGTATTTCAACGCCTCATCCCTTTTTGCAATAGAGGAAGGACAGGCAAAAAGCGATTCCGAAAAAACGAAACCCTGGGAGGCGTTTGAATTAACCGATCTGGAAAAACAGCGCGATCAAAATAATCGCCCCTACTTGAGATTTTTGGATCGTTCTACCTTAAGCATGGGAGTATATTTTTTACCGAAGGATGGAAAAGACGAACAGCAGCCCCACAAATTGGATGAAGTCTATTACATCTCTGGCGGAAAAGCGGTTTTGCAAGTTGATGGAGAAGACATTTCCGTGCAACCCGGTTCAATTATTTTTGTTGCTGCCAATGTCGCTCATCATTTTCACTCCATCAGCGAGGATTTAACTGTGCTCGTTTTTTTCTCAACAGCAAACACCGCAGCGAAAGAATGATTCTCGATGCTCGATGCTCGTATATTAAATGTTCACTATTTTAAATTCTTGTAACTTCATATTTTGCTTGACTTAAAGAGCCTTGTTTGAACATCCAGTATCCTCATTTAAGCTGCATCACTACGCACCACGTGCATTATCTCCGCGCGCATTTCACACAAAGATTGCTTTCCGGAACAAACATCAAGCGGCCAAAGGGAATCGATTCTTTGCATCTTTTACAAAGGCCAAATTCGGGGCGATCGATTTTTGCCAGCGTGCTTTCCAGCTTGGGTAATTTTATTCGGGCATCGCTTAATGCCGCTTCATTTACACTCTTGCTGTTTAAGGCTTCCATGCGACTAAGGCGGCCAATGGCGTTATCCGGGGCAATCGGCTGGGTTTGCTCTTCCAGGCGAGTAATTAGCTCCTGCGTTTTTTCAATTTCCCCGGTTAATTTTTGCCGCAACTGTTCTTTTTCTTCGGATGTCATCCTGGACGTCTCCTTTCGTTTATTTACTAATGTAAATTTATCCTAAGAACTTTGGTTTCGCAAAGCAATAATTCGCAATCATTTGTCGTGTCAATAGAATTTAGCATTTTCTTCAGCCAAAATTTGTTTAATATAGATGATACTATTACCTTTTGTTGCGTCCGTTTAAGATGTGTTTCGTCTGTTTAAAAGAGGATAATTGGAGTGCAAAATTCATTTTGCAAAACACCTTTTAGACAAAACGAATTTTGCACTCCTGGGCTTCAAAGGCTTCAAAAAGTGGGGTAAATATTTTGAATTCAAAACCAACGCTTTTGAAAGGATTTTTTTACTTCGCCGGTATTGCTATGGTTGCAAATGGCATCTGGATGATCGCAAAAGCATTTCACTGGTTTTTTAACGTTCCTGCGGATATGCCAGCAACAGGAGAGCCGAACGGTCACCTTATCCGCGACATCGGGCTTGTATACAGCATTTTGGGATTGGCGTTAATTTGGTGTGCGCAAAGATTAAAAGAGTGCCGCCCGGTATTTTTAGTGATCGCTTTTTTTATGAGCGGGCATGCGCTTGGCCATGTTATCGAAATATTAACCGGCCTTCTCCCGCCATCTCACTGGTGGATTGACTTCCCGTTAGTGCTTGTTCCCGGGTTTCTTTTTGGAATTTTAGCAATTCCCCGGGTTTGGCAAAAATTAGCTGGATAAAAATCGACCCAAACAAACAACCCCAGGAGGCTAAATGAAAGTTCGTATCGCAGTTTTGTTGTTTGTTTTAGCATTTGGGCTTTATACCCTGTTTCATTTGTATGCTCAGCAGGAAACAGCAACCGACCGAGCGTCAGTTCTCATTAAAGAATTTATGGCGGAAAACCAGGCGCCTGGCCTGGCGGTATCGGTTGGCATAAATGGTCGAATCGCCTGGTCGGAGGGATTTGGCTATGCCGATGTGGAACAACGTGTACCGGTTTGGCCGGCAATTACCCGCTTTCGAGTTGGGAGTGTTGCCAAGCCAATAACGGCTACCGCAATTGCCCAATTATACGAGCAAGGAAAACTCGATTTGGATGCGCCCATTCAGCAGTATGTACCATCCTTCCCGGCAAAGGAAGATGTTATCACAACCCGTTTGCTGGCCGGGCATCTGGCCGGAATTCGCCATTACAAGGAGGGCGAATTTTTCAGCCGAAAACATTATGATACGGTGTTAGAGGGATTGGAAATATTTCAAGATGATCCGCTGCAGCATTCCCCGGGAGCGAAATTTACTTACTCCAGTTATGCCTGGAACCTGTTAAGCGCTGTGGTGGAAGGTGCATCCGGCCAAAATTTCCTGAACTATATGAATGCTAATGTTTTTAAGCCAATTGGAATGAATCACACCATTGCCGATCACGTCGATAGCATTATCGTGAACAGAACCCGCTATTATGAACGCCAGGATAATGGCATTCTCAATGCGCCGTTTGTGGATAACAGCTACAAATGGGCCGGCGGCGGCTTTCTTTCCACAGCAGAAGATTTGGTACGGTTTGGATTCGCTCACCTCAATTCCGACTTGCTCAAACCGGAAACCATCAAACTTTTGTGGACATCCCAAAAAACAAATTCCGGGGAAGAAACCGGGTATGGCATTGGCTGGCGCATCGAAACCGACGACCAGGGACGCCCGCGAGTGGGGCATGGCGGCGGCTCGGTTGGCGGGTCGACAGCCTTCGTGATATATCCCGAACAGCGAATCGTCGTCGTTTTAATTACCAATATGTCCGGCGTTCGATATGGCGAACTGTCAGAGAAAATTGCGGAATTGTTTATGAATTAATGCTGCGCGTTTCTAATTATATTTGAAATACACATCTCCAAAATCGAAAAGGGTGATAAAATGAGAAAATTAACAGTTTATGGCTTATTAGGGATACTGATCGCAATGATCTCTTTCGGATTCTCCAACGAAGAACAAAAGGATGATAGTCCATTTTCCGACAAAAATTTTGCCGGTTTAAACCTGAGAGGCATTGGCCCGGCCTTAATGTCCGGGCGAATTGCTGATATTGCCATTCAACCGGGCGATCCCAGTGAATGGTATGTTGCCGTTGGTTCCGGCGGCGTCTGGAAAACCACCAATTCCGGCACTACCTGGAAACCGATTTTTGATAATCAACCATCTTACTCCACCGGCTGTGTTACCATCGATCCCAACAATCCTTATGTTATTTGGGTTGGCACCGGCGAGAATGTCGGCGGGCGGCATGTGGCTTACGGCGACGGCGTGTACCGCAGCCAGGATGGCGGGGCGAATTGGGAAAACATGGGATTGAAAGAATCCCGCCATATTTCAAAAATTATTATTCATCCCGAAAATTCCGACATTATTTGGGTAGCAGCGCAAGGGCCGCTGTGGTCAAAAGGAGACGAACGGGGATTATACAAGTCAATTGATGGCGGCCAAAGCTGGAAAAAGGTGCTGGGCGATAATGAATGGGTCGGCGTCACCGATATTCTGATCGACCCTCGCGACCCGAATTGGCTGTATGCCGCCACCTGGCAACGCCATCGCAATGTGGCAGCTTACATGGGCGGCGGCCCCGGTTCCGGCATCCATCGCTCCAGTGACGGCGGCGATACCTGGGAAAAGCTATCGCAGGGATTGCCGAAATCAAATATGGGAAAAATTGGGCTGGCAATTTCTCCGCAAAACCCGGATGTCGTCTATGCCGCCATCGAATTGGATCGCCGCACCGGCGGTGTGTTTCGCTCCGCCAATCGCGGGGCATCCTGGGAAAAACGCTCGGAAGCAGTTGCCGGCGCGACCGGTCCCCACTACTACCAGGAGCTTTATGCCAGCCCCCACCAGTTTGACCGCCTCTACCTGGTGGATGTGCGGATGCAAGTTTCCGAAGATGGCGGAAAAACCTTTACCCGTATGAAA
>CAXHHS010000110.1:0-12385 GCA_964015645.1 uncultured bacterium | reverse complement strand
ATATTATTACTTATGAACTGACTCAATTTGTCCAATTCCCGCTGAACCAGGACAAAAAATGTTTATTCAAATATCAACACTGACAACAAGAATTGTATTTGTTCGATTAAAGTTACAGATAAATCGGATAATGAAATGTTTCTGAATTGGGAATCAGGAGAAACTAATCCTACTACAGATGTAAAATTTTTTGACAATGAAATATCGAAATTTTTAGTTGAAAAGGATCAAATAAATCGATTTGAGATTTCACATTTAAAATCCGAATACTTTTCATTCTTACACCAATTATATGATGAGATCGCAATCAATTTACAGAAAAAATTAGAAAATGCGACTTCTCAAGAGTTAACAAAGAAAGAAATTGTTGAAAAAAGTATCCCTTCATTTTTCGAATCCGGTAGAATGATTTCTAAAGAGGAGATAATTGGAATATCCTATTCCGATACTGACAGAAAGCTTCTTGCACAAACAGAAAATAAAATCAAAGTGTTAGAGCGAAGCGACGTAGAACCAATAATAAAAAACCTTGGTACTGCAACAAAATGTGTTCTTGCATTTCTAAACGCATTTGGTCTCTTAGAAATTACAAGCGATAAAGACCGACAAAAACAGATCGAAGCATGGAAGCTAAAGTATTCAAATGAGTATTTTGAGGAGATCAATCAGAAGATTGAAGATTATAGTTCGGCTAAACAGGCGTTTGAAGCAAGTGGCAGTGGTAAACTTTCCAACCTTATACCGGATCATTGGATTAAGCAAGGCACTTGGAATAAATTTATAGAAAGCAGTATTGAGTTTTTGAACTCTTTAGAGCAAGAAGAAAAGACAAAGTACACCAAAAAGATTTGTGCCTACTGTCATCAATCATTACAAACTCAAGAAGCAAAACATTTGATAAATATTTATCAGCAAATGAGAGAGGAGCATGAGACAAAATTAGAATCAGTTGAGAAAGAATTGCAGAGTGTTTCAGATACTTTGAATTCTGCCATAACTGAATTAAATGGACTTCAAAAAAATAAGAAGATTATTGAATCTGAATTTAAGCATCTTGGAAGAAGCGACAAAATCAAGCTCGATTTAGAAAAATTGAAGAAAGTAATTATCACAATAAAAACTGCTGTTGACAATACCGAATTAATTGAGATCAACCTTGAAGATAGTCTCTTAATTCAAGAAACTTGGGATTACTTTGAGAAGCTAAATGATGATTTTATTAAGGTCACAAAAAGTTTAACAGATTCCCTCGAAAACCGACAACAGAGCACAGAGGTGTTTAGAGAACAATTAAGCCCTTTAAAACATAGGAGAGATTTAGTAGTCAATAAAAAAAATATTCTCGAATATTTCAAATATGAAGAGTTAACCAAAGAGATAAAAGATAAGTTATCAGATATCTCAGCCATAAGACAGGTTACAAGTCGCTTGGCAACAAAATTTTCTCAAGAAGTACCCTTGGCGGTATTCAAAAAAAATCTCAAAAAGGAATATGAGAATTTTGATTTTGTTTTACCTGAAGTTTGGGAGTTAAGAACGAGCACCAGAGGTGAGGAAACCAAAAGAGTATATAGTTTGAGGGATAAAAAACTATCTGAAATTTTTAGTGAGGGTGAAAGAAAAATTCATGCATTAGCCGACTTCTTTGCACAATGTCAAACGAATGAATACAAAGGTGTATTTATTTTTGATGATCCTGTAAATAGTTTGGATGATGAAAATATAGAAGTAGTTCGAAAAAGAATTCTAAATTTAGTTGAAGATGGAAATCAGGTCATTGTTTTTACCCATAATCAATTCTTTCTGTATTCTCTAATCGAACATAATTACGAGAAGGAGAAAATTAATAAGTTAGAAAGGTTGACCAGTAGTATCTATTTGGAAACGGAAATTCAGGTTGGTAAAGAAAATGAGTTGAAAAAAGTTTTTGATGAAATGAAAAAAAGAATGAAAGGTTTGTCAAATAAACCTGAGCAGGATTTATCGGAATACGAATTAAGAGAAGTATACAATTTGATGAGCGGTTACTTAGAAACGTATGTTGAGGTAAAATTGTTCAAAGAAATTGTTACCCGCTACAGACCGAATATAAGAATGCATAGTTTAGAAAGGTTTAAAGAAGTTGATTTTTCAATCATTGATGACCTAATAGATTTGTATGCTCAAACGAGCAGGAAAGGTTCTCGGCATTCTCAGCCACTTCCTGCTCCAGCGCCTAAATATCCAGAATTAGTAAAAGACTTCGAACATTTAAAACACAAATATCTCTATAAATCAAAATGATCTTGATAATCATTGTGTAGCTAAAAGATTGAGAATTACCAATAAAGTTCCGCCAAATTTACCGCCTAAAAAACAGGCGGCAAAATTGGCTTGTAGTCGGACAAGGTCAGGTAAATAAGGAATGCGATAGCCCCAAAAAGCGGGGCAATCGCGTTTAAATTGTATTCGCTAAGTGCTATAAATACAGTTGGTTGTGCAGAGGGGTTAACAATCAATGCAGATGAAAAAACCGGCGCTTGCATTGGATTAAGATTTGATGACAGATAATTCCTTGCTTAAATTCTTCGTTCAAATTACATTGTGAAGTGTTAAATTTAGAAAAGTAGCAAAATTTATTAACAAAAAGTGTAGAATAAAGGAATACGATCATGGTTGCTTTACGTGCATACGAAGAAATCATAGATTTTATTGCGAGTGGAACAAGCCCTCAAGCGATTATTGCTTTCAAACCTTCTGAAAAAACGAAACAGCGTGTGGCAGATTTGATACATAATGAGAAAACAGGAGTTCTTTCATCTGAGGAAAAATCAGAATTAGATCATTATATGCAGTTAGAACACCTTATGCGATTAGCAAAAGCTCGCGCTCGACAGCATATCGCTCATGAATAGAAGATATATTAGTGAACAGCTTCGCCGATTAGTCGCTAATCGCGCAAATAATCTGTGTGAATATTGTTTGATTCATGAAGACGATACTTTCTTTTCATGTCAAGTCGATCATATAATCAGTTTGAAACATGGCGGGAAAACAAAAGCGGAAAATTTAGCATATGCCTGTGCCTTTTGTAATCGTAATAAGGGCAGCGATGTCGGTTCCATTTTATCTAACGATAATTTTGTTCGATTTTATAACCCGAGAACTGACAAATGGTCGGATCATTTTCAATTGGAAGGAACGATCATTAAGCCAATGACTGATGTTGGAGAAGCTACAGCTAATATCTTGGATTTCAATAATATTGACCGGATTATAGAACGACAGACATTGATCGATTTAGGAAGATATCCGCATCCATCAGTGGTCGAGTATACTAAAAAGTAACTTTAATTTTACCAAATTCTATTGCCAGGAATGCTTCACTCCTACACCCTTACGTTTCCCACGACAACAATTTCATCTCCTCCCCATCGAACAATGCGTAGGTAAAATGATCAATCCAATCACCGAGGTTGACATACGTTTTATTACCGTACTCTTGTAGGGTGGGATTGTGCAAGTGGCCGAAGATAACGTAATCGAACCCTTCCTGAAATTTTTGCATTGCCAATTCGCGGTAATCGCTATCATCTATTAACTTGCCGTTTTGATGGCTGCGGCTAAGGCTGGCAACCCATTTCGCCAGGGGAATTCCCAAATCCGGGTGCAGCAGGCTGTAGAGAAAAATGTTGGTGCGATTACGAAAAATTCGTTTCATAAAGCGGTAAGGGCCATCGTTTTTCGCGATCCCATCACCATGGTTTAAGTAAAAGCGTTTTCCGTTGATAGTATATTCAATCGGATCAAAGTGCACCTGAATTTCCATTTCCGATGTGAGAAAATCGCGAATCCAGAAATCATGGTTACCGGCAACATAATGTAACTCGACACCCAATTCCCGCAAATTTCCCAGCGCGCTGAGCGTGCGCATATAACCGCGCGGAATTACCGTGCGATACTCGAACCAAAAATCAAACAGGTCTCCCACGATAAACAACCGCTCGCCGGTTTGCCTAACATGCTCCAGAAATGCCAGCAGCTTCTCTTCTCTCTGGTCTTGCGCTTCGGTTTCCGCCATCCCTAAATGGACATCGGAAAAGAAATAGGTGTTTCCCATCGTATTATCCTGCTAAAAACGGTTAAGTAACGGGTAATCAACCAAAAAACGAAACCATTTTTAAAAAAAATATCGGCTTCATTTTTATTCCCTTGACCTTTAAATTAGGCCGCTTGACATTTAGTGGAAATTGTTTTGGATGATGATTTGCAGTATAAAAATAATGCTCATCCATGAAATGAGGTGAAGTGATTGAAACAAAAATTATGAATCCTCTACGAGGATTTAACACCCCGGGGATTTTCTACAACTACAATAATGTACCCTCTACGAGGTTATCTATAATTCAATGAATGGCGATCTTCCGGCAACATAAAAAACATCGTAGATGTTTAATTATTGTAGAGATGATATTCACCATAAAACTATATCCTCGTAGAGGATGCATAAAAAAGATTTCACCTTTACTCAACATGTACTATGCAACACGTACCACGTTGAATCAAATGATTCGATCGATCAAACCGTTAGAGCTGAACAATGGCAAAAAAGCCCGAAGATAAAGAAATGCCGTTTCTGGAACATTTGGAGGAGCTTCGCTGGGGGCTTATCAGGGCGCTAATTGCGCTGGCGATTGGTATGGTAATTTGTTTTGTCGTTGCTCCTTATATCTTGAAATTCCTCACATTTCCGGCTGCCCGGTTAGACCCGCCGCTTATTTTTCAATTTTTAAAAGTGCAGGGAATGCTAATCGTGTACCTGGAAATCGGTTTTTTCGGCGGTCTTATTTTAGCCCTTCCCTATATTTTTCACCAGCTTTGGCAATTTGTTGCTCCCGGCTTGCTGCCAAATGAACGGCGCTATTTTATCCCGCTAATTATTTGTGGCACAGGATTATTCATGATTGGTTTAAGCCTGGCTTATTGGGTTGTTTTGCCGCTGGCGCTCAATTTTTTGGTGGGGCTGGCGCCGAGCGATATCAATGCCAATATTGCCATTGATTTTTATATCGGCTTCGCAATCCGACTAATGTTTCTCTTTGGTATTGTGTTTGAGATGCCGCTGGTGTGTTATTTTTTAGCCAAAATCGGCATCGTAACTTCCGCTTGGATGAAGCAATACCGCCGCCATGCCATCGTGGTTATTTTTGTGATGGCCGCTTTTTTAACCCCGCCGGATCCGATTACACAAATAATTTTGGGAATCCCTTTGTTATTGCTTTACGAAGTCTCCGTATATATTGTCCGCGGTGTGGAAAAAGCCGCCGAGCGGCGAGAAAAGCTGGAGGAGGAAAAATTCAAAAAAGAGATGGAACGGGAGCGGACGCAGGCTGGGTCGCAATGAACTGCAAGTAGTAGTGGCAGGAGGCAACGGCAGTCTTTTGATGAATCGGAGAACTCGAGATAGGTCTTATAAAACGGTAAACAAAATGGAAGAGAAACAAATGACCAGCGAAATAGATATTGTCGAGGAACAAACCACAATCAACGAACAACCTCCAAAAACCAGCCTCAAACAAATTTTTGCTCCCTACAAAGACGATCTGAAAGCATTTAATGGGCATTTCAGCGACATAATGCGGTCGGATGTAAAATTAGTAGACCAGGTTGCCAAATATATTGTGAAGCACAAAGGTAAGCAATTTCGCCCGGCGTTAGTGCTGGTTGCTGCGCGAGCGGTGGGGGAAGTGCAAACCGCTACGTACACCACTGCAGCCGTGGTTGAATTACTGCATACCGCCTCCCTCGTTCATGATGATGTTCTCGATGATTCCGAATTACGGCGCGGCTTTCGCACGATTCATAAAATTTGGAAGAATAAAATCGCGATTTTGATGGGCGACTACCTGCTCTCCAAATCCCTGATTGCCGCGACGGAAACCGGCAGCCTGGAAATTATGAATACAATTGCCACCGTTGCCAAACGGTTAATCAAAGGCGCAATTTTCGAAATACAAAAAGCGCGCAGCCTGGATCTTACGGAAGGGGATTATTACAAATTAATCGGCGATAAAACCGCTTCGCTAATCGCCGCTTGCTGTGAATTGGGCGCATTGACCGTAAATGCCCCGGAAGACCATCGCCAGGCGCTGCGGATTTATGGGGAAAACCTCGGCATTGCCTTTCAAATTAAAGACGATTTGCTGGATTACCAGGGCAGCAGCGGGGTTTTAGGCAAACCGGCGATGGCAGATTTGGAAGATAAAAAAGTCACCCTGCCGCTTTTATACGCCATCAAAGCAGCCACGGAAAAAGAGGGTAAAAAAATATTCAAGATGGTTAAAAAAGGTGCTGCGAAAAAAGACCTGGCCTATATTCTGGATTTCATAAACGTGCATCAGGGCCTGGAAAAGTCACAACAAAAAGCAAATGAGTTGAAAGACGAGGCCATTGCGGCAATATCCATTCTCCCGGAAACCCCGGCGCGAGATTCGTTAGCAGCGATTGCGGAGTTTGTTGTAAACCGGGCCAAGTAAATTTTATAACTACAGATTCCGCAAATTTTCACAGATGCTATTCGGGTTTATGAACTATCGAGAAATATGAATGAGTAATTTTCTACTTTCAGCTATTTAGAAAACCATTGAAATGAAAATTATTTTTCTTGCTCTTTAGTACTGTGCATTTTTTCATTCGACCACCATTGGGTTAAAGGCGGCATGTATTTTCAAGGCTTGATTTAGTAAATAGTCTACAGCTCTTAAGCCTAATTGAAACAGGTTTGGATCACAGCGACTTTTGCGATGAAACTGATGATGCCACATTTTTTGTATTGCTAATTCGCCGGGATAAATCATCCGGATATAAGCCAGGCAAGCCGCAATCAGCAGTCGTTGAATTCGGTTTGGGTCACTAAGTTTGCCACTCAATGCCGTCAAAATTATTCTTTACGGCGACAGCATTTATCAACCGACTCTCTGTCTTCGTTGAATCGGCCATTTGGTTGGCAATCGCTGGCAGGTGAACCGATTTACTGCCAACAATATCGTTTATCAACAGCGCTAAGAACGTCTTTGAAAAATCTAATTTTATGCCACCCACAAAGTGGTTCCTTTGGAATAAGCCACCAAAACACCAAGTTTCACGAAGTATTTTCAATATTTTTTTGTGATTCTTTTGGCGTAAGCCACCACTTACGTGGGAGACTTCGTGCCTTAGTGGCGAATTTCCAAACAGTGTCTTAGGCGATTACAAACTTCTAATCCACGATAAGGAGCTTTTTTAACGCGCTTTTTAAAAGTGCACGGTACTGAAACTCAACATAGCAGTTTTTTAGAACTTTTTTTAAAATTGTCTTGGAATTAAAATTTCATCAATTATATTTAGGTGTTCATAAGTTCACCTTTAAAAATTAATTAACGATTAAGTCATAAATACAAATTTGTTGAGGTGTGAAAATGAGTTCAGAAAACGGCGATAAACAAAAAGCTGTAGGCCTGGCCTTAGCTCAAATTGAGCGGCAGTTTGGCAAAGGGTCTATTATGCGCCTGGGCGACCGCCCTGAGGTAAATATCGATGTTATTCCTACCGGGGCAATTTCTTTGGACTTTGCTCTGGGAATTGGCGGCATGCCCAAAGGCAGGATTGTAGAAATTTACGGCCCGGAATCCTCCGGGAAAACTACGCTTTCATTGCATGTTATAGCGGAGGCGCAAAAAAATGGCGGCCTGGCAGCATTTGTTGATGCAGAGCATGCCTTAGATCCTATCTATGCCCGCAAGCTGGGTGTTGATACAGTGAATTTGCTGGTGTCGCAACCGGATCATGGCGAGCAAGCGCTAGAAATTGTCGAAACGCTGGTGCGCAGCGGCGCGTTGGATGTTGTTGTGGTAGACTCTGTGGCCGCGTTGGTTCCCCGTGCGGAGATTGAAGGAGAGATGGGCGACTCTCACATGGGCTTACAAGCCCGCTTAATGTCGCAGGCGCTGCGAAAACTGACTGCTACGGTTAGCCGCTCCAATACTTGTGTTATTTTTATCAACCAATTGCGTGATAAAATTGGCGTTATGTTCGGCAGCCCGGAAACAACCACCGGCGGAAAAGCGCTTAAGTTTTATACCTCAATTCGCATTGATATTCGGAGAATCGCCTCAATTAAAAGTGGTACCGACATCATCGGTAATCGCACCAAAGTGAAAGTCGTAAAAAACAAATTAGCGCCGCCCTTCCGAATTTGCGAATTTGACATTATGTATTCCGAAGGTATTTCTAAAGCGGGGGATTTACTGGATTTAGCGACAGAAATGAACATTGTGCAAAAAAGCGGGACCTGGTTTAGTTATGGCGAAGAAAGGCTTGGGCAAGGCCGCGAAAATGGTAAAATTTATCTAAAACAAAATCCCGATTTTGCAGCGGACTGAGAAGTAAAAGTTCGCGAACAAATGACACCGAAAGTCGAAGAAAACCCAAACTCCCATTCAACTGATAACAATTCCGCTCCTTCCAAAGAAAAAGCTAAAGCAGAAATAAAAGAGAAATAAAAGACGTTAAGACCGGTTGATAAAAAATACCAATCCCCCTCCCCCGGTAGTGGCAGGTCATTATGATCTGCCACTACTTTTTTATATGGCTTACCGCTTTTTACACTACTACCCGTGATTGATACCTTGCTGCCGGTGTTATTTCAAATACCGGGCGAGTTGGGGTTGTGTTTTGAGTTAAAACTTCCTGCGCCAGCGCCAGGTAGGCTTGAGCGCCTTTTGAAAAAATGTCTACCATCGCTACCGGCTTTCTCTCGAAACAAGCAAACCCAATTGCAGTATTCTTTGGAATTTTAGTTTCAAACAACAAATTGTTGAATATCCTCTGTGCGCGCCGTTCGCTGCGTTGAGAAACCCGGGTTCCTTTTTCGTAAAATGTCAATAAAACGCCTTCAATTTCCAGACGAGGATTGGCACTGCTCTTTAACCGTTTTATCATGCCAATCAATCGCTCCACGGCTTTTAATGCAAAATAGCCGCATTGTAAAGGAATTAAAACGGAATCCGATGCTAACAGTGCGCTAACGGTTAAATCGTTTAACGATGGCGGCGTATCAAGAATAATATAGTCATACTGTTTTTTACCGATGGTTAATATCTCCTGAAGCTGCCGTTTTAGGCGAATGCGATTTTTGGCCATTTCTGTCAGGCGGCTTTCCTGTTCCGGGCTTTGCACGTTGCAAGGTACGATATCAAGATTTAAAATATCGCTGGTATGGATCGCATCCATCAGCCCACAACTTTGAGAAAAGATTTCGAAAACACCGGCTCGAACGCCATTTTCTTCTAACCCCAGGCCACTGCTTACCATGCCGGAAGGATCGATATCAATAAGCAATACTTTTTTTTCGGCGATTGCCAGGCTGGCAGCGAGGTTGATGGCTGTCGTCGTTTTACCAACTCCCCCTTTGGGATTGGAAATGGAAATTACCTTAGCAGCATTTCCCGGGTTGGGAGTAGAATATATTGTATTCATATAACGTCTTTCTTCATTTTATACACTTATTTTTTTATAAGATCGCAATTTTTATGATAAAATCAATGGCCTAAGCGAAATTTAATTCATTTTGTTCAAGCTCATATATCAATCGGCGTGCTTTTTCAATAGTTTAGGCCAAATCAAAGATCGCTACAATCCTCGGAATAAATGATATTCCGGGGAATATTTTTGACGATTGTCAAAAATGTTGATATTTTTTTCTTATTCGTGGAGAGTTTAAAACGACTTCGAATTGTAATTAGAAGTCGCTTACAATAAGGGATTGTCTATTATTTTTCTAAATATCCTAACAAACGATCTTGTATTTCATCGCGCACCCGGTGAAATTCTCGCATAATTTCTGCATCTGTGCCAACGACGTTTGCAGGGTCATCAAATCCGATGTGGGTTCGCGCGACATTGCCGGGAAAAACCGGGCAATTTTGATCAGCGTCGGAGCAGACTGTAATAACAAGGTCGAGAGGTTGATGGAGATATTTTTCCACTCCTTCCGATTGCTGATTGGAAATATCTATTCCAATGTCGTTCATTGCACGGATCGCATAGGGATTTAACCGCGAAGGATGGGTTCCGGCAGAGTAGGCCTCCCACTTGTCGCCGAGAAAATGGTTGATCAAACCTTCTGCCATTTGGCTGCGGCAGGAATTTCCGGTACACAATATTAAAACGCGTTTTTTGCTCATTACTTTTTCCTCCGTAAGAAGATAGCTATCCACCTTTTCCTGTAATATCTATTGTTGCAATGAAATCAAAAGTTGGCAATGCTCCAAGAAAAATTTTTTCGGATGTGGATTCCACGATACCAAAGCATAAGGTATATTCTTTTGAGCTGCACAAATAGAGGAGATTTTATCAAAATCAAGGCGAGGTTTTTAACTAAAAGATTAGAAGCCCGAACAAACTGCGTTCGGGCTTCTAATCTTTTGTGGGCGCTACTGGAGTCGAACCAGTGACCTCCGCCTTGTAAGGGCGGCGCTCTAAACCAGCTGAGCTAAGCGCCCGGCATCTATGCCTTTTAAGATTTCGATTCTTTGTCTTTATGAAGAAGACCGTAGGGAATCACGATCACAAAAGAAAACACTAACAATACCGGGGCGAGGGTACGGGTTAAAAAGGCATCGGGGTCATCGGGCAGGGCCATAAAAATATAGCCCAAAATGATGATCAAAACACCAGCGGCCAAAATGAGATAGTTGGTGCGCCCCAAGGGAAATTGGAATTTTTCGCTAAAATCTTTTCCTTTGCTTTGCAGTGCAGATCGAGTTTGTCTCGTTTGTTTTTTAACTTTTGCCATATTATCCCTAACAATTTTTTTTCCTAAAAAGCGGGCAGAATATAAACCGGCTTAATTCAAAATGCAAGTGGAAATTCAACCGTAAAAATACATACCGATATCGAGCGCTTTTACCGAATGCGTTAATGCGCCAACGGAGATATAATCGACACCGGTTTCAGCAACCTTACGAATTTTTTCCAGCGTAATGCCGCCGGAGGCTTCTGTTTTCGCTTCTCCTTCTATTCGCTGAACGGCTTCTCGCATTTTTTCCAAAGACATATTATCCAGCATAATAATATCCGCACCTGCATTCAGCGCTTCGTTTACTTCCGCCAGGTTACTGGTTTCCACTTCTATGGAAAGATGATTGATGCCGGCCTTTTTTATTTTATTAACGGCATTAGTAATTCCACCGGCAAGTTTAATGTGATTGTCTTTAATCATAATACCATCGAACAAACCAAAGCGATGATTTTTCCCGCCGCCGGCTGCAACGGCATATTTTTCCAATACCCGCAACCCCGGAAGTGTTTTTCGTGTATCGAGAATTTTTACCGGCAGCCCCTTAACCGCTGTTAGATACTTCGCGGTTTGAGTCGCAATGCCGGAAAGCCGCTGCAAAATATTTAATGCCAGTCGTTCGCCGGTTAGCAACGCGCGTTGGGAGCCTTCAATTTCCGAGAGAATTTGGCCGGGTAAAACCTGTTCTCCATCTACTATTTTTGCATTCCAGGATAAGCGATTATCGAGCTTTAGAAACACCCTTTCTGCAATTGGCAAACCGGCAATCGTTCCTGCTTCCTTCACTTTAATGTATGCTTTGGCGGTTTCTCCAGTATTAAAAAGAGAATTCGTTGTAATGTCTCCATCGCCAACATCTTCTTGTAAAGCATTCTCAATGATCGCGTCTATTTTATTCCAGTCGAGGCCGGAAATTAGTGAATCTTTCATTTAAATTCCTTTCCTCAAATTCTAATACAGCCCAGGCCATCATGCGTTTTATAAAAAACAGAATAATCTAAATTTATTGCATATTTAATAATTTTTGCAAATATTTCGAGGTCAATTATCAATTTTACGAATTGATGGGGATGAGGCTATGGGACACAGGCTTTTACTTTTTCTGTTTTTGATTGGTTTCAGTGCTTGTAACAACGATTCCTTCCAAACAGGCCAAACTCAATCGAACAAAACAAATGAAAGCGGCAAAGCAGGCGATTCCGATGGTACTGCAACAGTTTGTATTTGGGATCGCGCGGTATTGCGAACACTGCCGTCATTGGACAATGGAAAATGGATTTCTTCCGTTGCCCTGGGAGAAAAAGTTAGCTGGTTGAATGAAACCTACATAGACTCTTCTGACAATAACCGGGAGTTTCTTAAAATCCGGCTTTCTGATGGCAAAGAAGGCTGGACGCTTGCTTACGTTCTGGTGCGAAATGCCAAACCGGCCGCTGTTACCCAAAAAATACAAGTTTACCGCCGCCCGGATATTTTGACGATCACAGACAAAGTAATTGAGCCGATGGAGATGGTCGCCATCACTAAATTTGATGGCGAATGGCTAGAGGTTGTTGGCACTCAACGTAA